>NZ_AOME01000013.1 GCF_000336935.1 Halococcus salifodinae DSM 8989
CCGCCGTGACGTGATCGAACCCACCGATACCGACGAGTGGCGACTCGTCGACTGACGACTTCGCGGCTCCGAGCGCAGTTCTGGGCGTGCTGGAAGATGAGCCGCCCCGCACAGCTCCTCCTAGTGCTCGTCGTCTACGCGCTCGGCGCGAAGATCGCGCTGTCGAGTGGGGCGTCACTCGATGTCGTGAGGCTCGCGGTCGGCGGCGCGGCGCTGCTCGCCGTCGCCGCGAGCGTCCACTACGCCAACGAGTACGCCGACCACGAGACCGACGCACTGACCGAACGAACGCCGTTTTCGGGTGGAAGCGGCGCGCTCGCTCGGACGGGCCTTTCTCAATACCTCGCGCTCTACGCTGGCATTGCGACGCTCGCCATCGGAATGGTCGCTGCGGTGGCCGGGACCACTCTCGGCGTTCTTTCTCACCCTGCGCTCGCCCTGCTCACGGTCATCGCCTGGTTCGGCTGGCAGTATTCGGTCGGGCCGCTCCGACTCGCGTGGCGCGGTTGGGGCGAACTCGACAACGCCGCGCTCGGCGGTCTCGTCCTTCCGGCGTACGGCGCGGCCGTTCTCGACGGCCCTGTTTGGCGAACGCTGCTCGCGTGCCTCCCGTTCTTCCTGCTCGTGTTCGCCAACCTCCTGGCCACCCAGTGGCCCGACCGCCATGCCGACGCTGCCGTCGGGAAGCGGACGCTCGTCACGCGGTGGTCGCCGCGACAGCTCAGGCTGTTGTACGTCGGGGCGGTCTGCCTGGCGTTCGGGTCCCTGCCCGTACTGGCGGGCAGCGTGCTTCCGGCCGTCGTCGCGGCGGCGAGCCTGGTCGTCTTGCCGGTGTCGGTGTGGGGGGCGACAGGCTACACCGAGCGTCGAGTGCCGTTCCCGAGCGTCGCCGCGATGGTGGCGCTCGTCGTCGTTCAGCTACTCGCGTGGTGTGTCTGAGCCGTCCGATTGCGAGCCCGCGAATCGCCCGAGCGCGAGCGACCAGTCGTACGACTGGTACCGGATCGCGGGCGTCGCGTCGCCAGGAATGACTACGTGTTCGCGGAGCAGCGAGCGGATCCCGCGTCGGCCACCGAAGTCGCCGTGATACCACAGCATGTGTCGCGGCACGCGAACCACGCCCTGGTCGGCATCGTGCGCGACTTCCGTCTCCAGAAACCCCGCCGTCGCGGTGTCGAGCTGGTCGTCGATCGTCTCGTGGTCGTACGCGAGGATCGGAGGACAGCTCGCGGCCCCGCAGTTGAGCGCGAAGTGGATCCGCGAGTCGCGACTGTCGAGGCGGTGAGCGCGTTCGAACGCGTCGGCTCGCCGCGGGAGGTAGCCGAGGCCCAGCGAGTGTCGTGAGCGCCGGAGGAGGCCGTGTTCGATGTCGTCGAGGCTCAGTTCGTGGCCTGCGACCGCGACCACCTCCGCACGGAAAAACCGTCGCCGGTCCTCGTACTGTTCGGGCGCGGCGTCGAGCAGGAGCTGGACGTGGGCGTTGTAGACGTTGAGCCAGAAGGCGAGCCGGCGGTCATCGGTGGCGAGCGCGTCTCGGAGCGCCGCTGGTGGGAGGTCGCGGAGCGCACGCTCGTATCGGCGTGTCGACTCGCCGTAGCGCACCGCTCGGAGGAGGTCCACAGCCAGCGCCAGGGGATCGGCGTCACTAGTGCGATCGGCGGCGTCGCTGTATCCGGTGTCGCTGGGACGTTCAGCATCGGATCGGCTGTCAGTGTCGGCACGAACCACGGTCGATCGAGGGGTGGAGAGGTCATGGCCCTTTTCCCGTCATGTTTTAGCCGCGCACACGCGATCGAACGATGTATGATCGGCATCATCGGCGGCAGCGGGATCTACGAGGCGTTCGATCTCGAAAACGTTCATGAAGAGGAGATCGAGACACCCTTCGGCGATCCGAGCGCGCCGATCACGGTCGGCGAGCTGGACGGCACCGAGGTCGCCTTCCTCCCGCGACACGGCCGCGACCACCAGTTCTCGCCAACCGACGCGCCGTATCGGGCGAACGTCCACGCCCTCAAACAGCTCGGCGTCGAGCGGGTGCTCGCGACCAACGCCGTGGGAAGCCTCCGTGACGACCTCCCGCCGCAAACCCTCGTGGTTCCCGACCAACTGTTCGACCGCACCCGACACCGGCCGTACACCTTCTTCGGCGACGGCATGGTGGTCCACATGGAGTTCGCCGAGCCGTACTGCCCCCACATGGCCACCCATCTCGCCGAATCCGCGGACACCGCCACCGACGACGGCGCGCGCGAGGGTGGCACCTACGTCTGCATCGAGGGTCCCCAGTATTCGACGAAGGCCGAGTCGGAGTGGTTCCGCGACCAGGGCTGGGATCTCGCCGGCATGACCGCGGTCCCGGAGGCGAAGCTCGCCCGCGAGGCCGAGCTGTGCTATGCGACCATCACCGGAATCACCGATTGGGGCGTGTGGAAAGGCGCAGTCGACGACCGTCTCGGCGACGTCCTCGAAAACGCCGCCGCGAACGAGGAAGCGATCAACGCCACTCTCGAACACGCGATCCGAACGCTGCCCGACGAGCGCGATTGTGACTGCGAACACGCGCTGGAGGGCACGATCAACACCCCGAACGAAGTGATCCCCGATGAGACGAAAGAGCGCGTCGACCTGCTCGCTGGCGAGTATCTCGACTGAGCGCGACAGCATTCGCGCTATCGGGATGGATCGACTGTCGGGGCCCGGTCGGCGCGTCGATTCACGACCGACCGTCGTCGCGGACGTATTCGATCGCCGCGACGAATTGGTCGAGATCGATCCTGTCCTCGGTTTCGGCCAGGCGCTCCCGGATTCGTTCTGGCGTCATGGCCAATGTTACCATACAACTCGAAGAGATATGACTCTTTCGCCGGTTGCTATCGTTAGTCGATCTCGGCGTTGTCAAGTGTCTCTGTGTTCGATTCGCCGACGATCCAACCGGGTGGAACAGCGGGGAGCGATCGAGTCAGTCCGCGATCGCTTCGGTCGATCCGGTGTCGGCTGCCGGGTTCTGGATCCAGAGGTCGCCGAACAGTTCGTCCTGTTCGAGGCGGACGTGGCCCCGGTGTGAGAGAAAGAGCACGGCGAGGAAGGTTTCGACGCGCGACCCGCCCGCCTCCTCGATTTCGGCGTAGAGCACCTCCTCGCGCCCGGCGTCGTACTGCTTGCGGAGAACGCGCTGGACGTCCGCGATGATGGTCTCGATGTCCTCGGTGTGGGCCGTGGCCGTGACCTCGGCTTCGGTGGGTTCGTCGTCGACCCGGAGGTCGTCGCCTGACCGGTATTCGAGGGTCTGAGTACCTCGTTGAAAGCCCTTCGGCGAGCCGTCGGTGTCGTAGGTTCGGGACTCCTTCCACCACGAGTCGCGTTCTGCCTCCCGGAGTTCCCGCACGAGTTCGTCGAGCGTCTCGGGGGTGCCGCGGGCCTGTTTCCGGTCGAGTCGGCGGTCCATCTCGTCTTCGAGCGCCGCCACCGGGTCCGGGCCGAACTCGCCTCCGTCTGCCGCTCCGTCTTCCGGACCCCACGCCTCCTCCCACGGCTCGGGCGCGGGGTCGGGCTCCGGCTCGTCGGGTTCGAGCAGCGCGTCGCTTTTCATCCGGAGGAGCACGCTCGCGTAGAACAGCGCCCGGCCGGAGGTTCGGAGGTCGGCGGCGTCGAGCCGCGAGAGGAACGCATCGGTGACTTCCACCACGTCGATGTCCCACGGCTCGATCTCACCCTCCTCGGCCAGCCTGACGAGCAGCTCGACCGGCTCGACTTCTTCGGATTCGTCCGCATCGCCATCGGCTTCGGTCCCGGTGTCGCCAGCATCGTCCACGGCGTCGCCAGGCGACCCGACGCCCGCCGATGCCAGCGGATCGGGCGTGTCAGTCATCCGCAGGGGCCTCCTGGGCTCCGAGCTCGATCCCCGTCACCGCCGAGACGTTGTCGCCCTGCATCGTGACCCCGATCGCGCGCTCGGAGCGTTCGAGCATCGCCGAGCGGTGCGAGACGACGATGAACTGGGCCTCGCTCGCGAGCTCGTCGACCAGCTCGCCCACCCGCTCGGCGTTGGCCGCGTCGAGGAAGGCGTCGATCTCGTCGAGCGCGTAGAACGGCGCGGGGTTGTGGCGCTGGATCGCGAAGATAAAGGCGAGCGCGGTGAGTGATTTCTCGCCGCCGCTCATCGCGTCCAACCGTTGAATCGGCTTGTCGCCCGGCTGGGCCTTCATCGTCAGCCCGCCCTCGAAGGGGTCTTCGGGATCTTCCAAGTGGAGCGTCCCCGACCCCGCCGAGAGCCGCTCGAAGATCGACTCGAACTGGTCGTTGATCGCTTCATAGGACTCCATGAACGTCCCCTTCTTCTGAGCCTCGTAGGACTCGATCCGCTCCTCGATCCCGTCGCGCTCGTCGGTCAGGGTGTCCTTCTTGCCGGTGAGGTCCGCGAGATCGTCCTCGACAGCGTCGTACTCGTCGATCGCGAGCATGTTGACCGGCTCTAGCTCCTCCATCTTCCCTTCGATCCGCGAGATCTCGCGCTCGACCTCGTCGTGGTCCGGAATCTCGTCGGCGTCGTACTCGCCGACCGCCGCGGCGAGCTCATCGATCTCCCAGTCGAGGCGTTCGGCGGTCTCACGCCGGTCTTCGAGAGCGGTCTCGGCCTCGTCAACCACCTCCTGCTGTTCGTCGCGGGTTGTCCGTGCGTCCTGAAGTTCGTCCTTCAACTCGGTACGATCCTCTTTCAGCTCGGCGAGTTCCTCCTCCAGCTCGGCGACAGCGGCCTCCTTCTCGTCGAGGGTGTCCTCGCACCCGTCGATCTCGTCTTTGAGTTCCTCGATCCGTTCCTCGTTCTCGGCCTTGCGATTTTGGGCGGTTTCGAGCGTCGCGTGGAGATCGTCGATCGAGTCCTCGGCGTACTCCTTCTCCAGCTGGAGTTCGTTCAGCCGGCCGTCGAGGTCGTCCATCCGGTCCTCGCGGTCGTCGATCTCGGTCTCGATCGCGTCGGCCTCTTCGGTGAGCTCCGGGACGTCCGAATCCGCGAGTTCGCCCTCCAGATCGGCGATTTCGTCCTCGATCCCCTCGATCCGATCGTCGTGATCGGCGATCGCGGTTTCGAGCTCGCCCATCTCCTCGTCGACCTCCTCGCGAGCGGTTTCGATCTCGTCGATCTCGTCCTCCAACGAGTCGATCCGCTCTTCGACCTCCTCGTGCTCGCGCTCTTTCGCCTCGATGTCGGCCTCGACCTCCCGCACCTGCTCGGCGGCCGCGGAGCGCCGTTCGCGCGCGTCGTCGAGCCGCTCTTCGACGTCGCGTACTGCCTCTTTCGCCTCGCGGCGCTCCTCTTCGAGCTCCGCCACCCGATCCGCGACCCGTTTCAGCCGGCCCTCGCTCGATCCGAAGGAGTACCGCGACCCGCTCTTCGAGCCGCCGGTCATCGCGCCGCTCTTCTCGACGAGTTCGCCCTCCAGCGTGACCAGGCGATAGTCGCCCATCAGCTCCCGTGCGGTCGCCATGTCCTCGACCACGAGCGTGCTCCCGAGAACGTACGAGAACACGCCCGCGTACTCGGTGGGATAGTCGACGAGGTTCGCGGCGAAATCCACCACACCCTCCTGGCCGGGCAGTTGCGGCAGCGAGCGCTGGTGCATCTCGGTCAGCGGGAGGAAGGTCGCTCGGCCCGCGTTTCTGGATTTGAGATAGTCGATCGCGCTTTCGCCCACACCGTCGTCGTCGACCACGACGTGGGCCAGCCGCCCGCCGGCGGCCGTCTCACACGCGGTCGCGTACTCCGGATCGACGCCGCCGAGCTGGGCGATCGTGCCGTGTACCCCATCCATGTCGGCGTTCAACACCGTGGAAACCGCTCGACCGTACGACGAGCCGCTCTCGTCGGTCTTGGCTTCGAGGTCGGCGTATTTCTGCTGGGCGGCCCGCAGCTCCTCCTCGACCTCGTCCAAATCCTCGTTGCGCTCGCGTTTTTCAGTTTTGAGGTCGGAAACGACGTCCTCGATGTTCGCCTCGTTCGTCGCGGCCTTCTCGCGTTCGTCCGCTATGTCTTCGATTGCGGCCTCGATTGCGGGGATTTTCTCGCGCGCCTCGTCGAGTTCGGACTCGGTTTCGTCCTGCTCGGTCGAGCGCCGCCGTGCGGCGTCGAGCAGCCGGTCCTGCTCGCGCTGTTTCTCGTTCTTTGCGCTCTTCTCGGCTTCGAGCGCCTCACGTTGCTCCGCGAGATCGGCCTTCAGTTCGTCGTACGCGGTGTCAGTCGCCTCGATCTCGCTCTCGACCTCGGCGAGATCGTTTTCGAGGTCCTCGATCTCGGTCGCGATCGAGGACTTCTCGACTTTGACCTGCCGAATATCGCTTTCGAGTTCGTCGACGGTCTCCTGCTTGCGGTCGATCTCCACGAACGCCTGGCGGCGCTCGTTTTCTGCATCTTCGATGCGCTCTTCGGCGGTCTCGATCTTGTCCTCCAGCCGCCCGATCTCGCCTTTGACCTCCTCGATCTCCCGTTTGATCGCGAGCTGCTCGTCCTCACCCTTCCGCTCGATTTCGGTGTTGAGATCGTCGAGGTCGGTTTCGAGCCGTGATACGCGGCCCTCACGCTCGTCGAGTTCGCGCCGTAGCTCCGCGATCTTTTCTTCGCGCTCGTCGATCTCTTCGCGGGTGTCGGCGAGCGCCTCGCGTTTTTCCTCCAGCTCGGCGGCCTTCCGGTAGCTCTCGTACTCTTCCTTCTCGTCGCGGAGGTCCTGATATTCGAGCGCGGTCTCACGCTCGTCCTCCAACTGGTTGAGTCGTTCCTCCTTCTCCTCGATCCGGAGCTCGGCCTCCTCGATCCGGCCCTCGACCACTTCGAGCTCCTCGAAGGCGTCTTCTTTCTTCGCGTCGAACGCGGCGACGCCCGCGATCTCGTCGATGATCTCGCGGCGCTCGCCCGCGGTCATGTTGATGATCCCCGTGACGTCGCCCTGCATCACGACGTTGTACCCCTCCGGGGTGACGCCGGCCTGGGCGAGCAGATCCTGAATGTCGGCGAGGTTCACCGAGCGGCCGTTGATGTAGTAGTAGGAATAATAATTGTCCTCGGTCTGCTTGACGCGGCGTTTGACGGTGATCTCGTCGACGTCGCCGACGTCCTCGGTGCCGGCGGCGCTCTCGACCTCGGCGCGGGTGAGGGTGCTATCCTCGTTGTCGAGGACGACCGCGACGCTCGCCTCGCGCGTGCCGCCGACCCCGTCGCCCTCGTCGTGGGCGGGGTTGTAGATCAAGTCGGTGAGTTTGCGTGCACGGATGCCCCGCGTACGGGCGAGGCCGAGCGCGAACAGCACGGCGTCGATGATGTTCGACTTGCCCGAGCCGTTCGGGCCGCTGACAGTAGTGAAATCCTCGTAGAAGGGGATTCGGGTCTTCCGGCCGAAACTCTTGAAGTTGTCTAAGACGAGCGTCTTGATGTTCATGGAGTGCTCGTGGGGGCGTTACGCGACGATGATATCGTCGGCCTCCGTCGTGTTCTCCTCCTCGTTTTCGGTGTGCTTATCTCCTTCGACAGCGGTCTCGACGGCGCTTGCCTCGGAGGAATCGGTTTCCGTCTCGGGCGTCGTGCCGACCCCGGCCTCGATGTACTCCTCGGAGTCGTCCGAATCGTCGGCTTCGAGCTCGCGGAGTCGATCCTTGGTCTCGACGAGCTCCTCGGTGAGGCCATCGACAGTGGCCTTGAGTTCGTTGACCCGCGTTTCGAGTTCCTCGACGCGATTGCCCGACATACCTCTCAAAGCCCGTCCCACGTCAATAAACGTGCGTCAGACGCTTGTCGCCTTTCCGTCATTTCCGGACCCGAAACGTGGTGGAATCGGGTCGAACGGCGATGGCGTCACGTTTTAGCGGGTGCGGACGAACACGGGCACAATGACTGCCCACGCCGCCGCGGCGCGCGAGCACGCCGTCGTCATCGGGCTCGAAGTCCACGTCCAGCTCGAAACCGATAGTAAGGTATTCTGTGGCTGCGGGACGGATTTCGAGGACGACGAACCCAACTCACACACCTGTCCGACGTGTCTCGGCCTGCCCGGCGCGCTCCCGGTGCTGAACGAGGCGGCGGTCGAGGCCGGGCTCAAACTCGCCGCCGCGATCGACGCTGACGTGCCTGAAACGACCCGTTTTCACCGGAAGAACTACTACTACCCCGATCTCCCGAAGAACTTCCAGATCACCCAGTACGACTCGCCGCTCTGCGAGAACGGCGCACTCACCGTCGCGATCGAGGACGACGAGCGGGAAATCGCGATCGAACGCGCCCACCTCGAAGAGGACCCCGGCAGCCTCCAGCACGCCGGCGGCAGCGGCGGGATCGACACCGCCGAGTACACCCGCGTCGACTACAACCGCGCTGGCGTCCCGCTGATGGAGATCGTGACCGAACCCGACTTCCGGGGTCCCGAGGAGGTCAGAGCCTTCCTCGCGAAGCTCACGGAGGTCCTCGAATACCTCGACGTGTTCGACAGTTCGCGGGACGGCTCACTCCGGGTCGACGCCAACATCTCGCTCGTGCCCGGCGAGGAAGTCGCCGCCGACGGCACGATCGGGAAAGAGGCGCTCGCGGCGGCCAACCGGACGGAGGTGAAGAACATCTCGAGCCACAAGGGCGCGGAGAAGGCGCTCGCCTACGAGGTCACGCGCCAGCGCAACGCGCTCCAGCGCGATCGGACGATCGAACAGGAGACTCGCCACTGGGACGAGTCGCGGGGCGTGACGGTCTCGATGCGCTCGAAGGAAGAAGAGAAGGACTATCGGTACTTCGCCGAGCCGGATCTCCCGGTGCTCCAGGTCGCCGACCGGGCCACCGAAATCGAGATTCCGGAGCTTCCCGACGCCAGACGCGAGCGGTTCCGCGAGGAGTACGGGCTGAGTCAGGCGGCCGCGCGAAAGCTCACCTCCACCCGCGACGTCGCGGATTTCTACGAGCGGGTGGCCGACCGCTTCGATCCCGACGTCGCGGCGTCGTGGGTCGCCGACACCCTTCTTGGGGAGCTCAACTACCGCGACATGGAAATCGGGGACATCGAGGGGCGTCTCGACGAGTTCGTCCGGTTGGTCGAGCTCGCCGAGACGGGTAAAATCACCGAGAAGAACGCCGAAGAGGTCGTGTTGCGCGCGATGCTCGACGAGGGACTGAGCCCGGACGACGTGATCGAGCGCGAGGGGCTCGGAGCCACCGGCGAGGACGAGATCGAACGGGCTGTCGGGACAGCGATCGACGAGAATCCGGGTGCGGTCGAGGACTATCACACGGGCGACGACGGCGCGCTCAACTTCCTCGTGGGCCAGGTCATGGGGGCCACAGGAGGAAGCGCCGATCCGGGCACGGTGAACCAACTGCTCCGCGACGAACTCGACGGCTGAGTTCTGCGAGCGAGACGCCAGCGACGGATCGCACAGCCGGTATCTCTTTGTACGATAATGGCGAGGAATGGCGTACGATGAGCAACGACGACGCGGACCACGCGGGCGAGTTCGAGGGGTTCGGCGGGCGACACGTGCCCGAGGTCATGGTGGAGCCACTCGACGAGCTCGCCGGGGCGTTCGACTCGATCGCCACCACCGACGAGTTCCAGACGGAGTTCCGATCGATCCTCGAAAACTTCGCAGGACGACCCACGCCACTCTTTCACGCCGAGCGCCTCTCGGAGCGCTATGGGGCCGAGATCTACCTCAAGCGCGAGGACCTCCTCCACGGCGGTGCGCACAAGATCAACAACGCGATCGGCCAGGCGCTGCTCGCGGAGAAGGCGGGCAAGTCTCGACTGATCGCCGAGACTGGCGCGGGCCAGCACGGCACCGCGACCGCGATGGTGGGCGCGCTGTTCGACATGGACACCGAGATCTACATGGGGACGAAGGACATCGAGCGCCAGCGGATGAACGTCTTCAGGATGCGGCTGATGGGCGCTGAAGTCAACGAAGTGACGCGCGGCGGGGCGGGCCTCGCGGACGCAGTCGACGCCGCCCTCGAAGATTTCGCGCAGAACGTCGACGACACCCACTATCTGGTGGGATCGGTCGTAGGGCCGGACCCGTTCCCGCGGATGGTCCGAGAGTTCCACTCGACCATCGGCGACGAGGCCCGCGAGCAGTTCCGGGAGCGAACCGGCGACCTCCCCGACGCGGCGGTGGCGTGTGTCGGCGGCGGATCGAACGCGATGGGACTGTTCGACGCCTTCCGCGACGATCCCGTGGCCTTCTACGGCGCGGAGGGCGGCGGCGAGGGCGGCGACTCGAAGCGCCACGCCGCGCCGCTCTCAGCGGGCACCGACGACGTGCTCCACGGGATGGAAACACGGGTACTCGACGACGACACCGAGGTTCACTCGATCTCGGCGGGCCTCGACTACCCCGGTGTCGGCCCCGAGCACGCGATGTTCCAGGCCGTCGGCCGGTGTGAGTACCGCGCGGTTCCCGACGACGACGCGCTCGCGGCGTTCCGGGAGCTCAGCGAGACCGAGGGGATCATCCCGGCGCTCGAAACCGCCCACGCGCTCGCGCTCACGAAGGAGATCGCCGACGAGCACGACACGATCCTCGTGAACCTGAGCGGCCGCGGCGACAAGGACATGGCGACCGCGGCTGAGCAGTTCGACCTCGGGTGAGTGATCCAAGCGACCGGCCGCTGCGAAACCGGCCGATCGGCCGCTGCGGCCGCACAGGCGTACGAGCGCGCCCGCGTAGTCTCGTGGTTTGCGAAAGGTTTAGAAGCCGTATCGGCCTATCGGACCCAATGACGAGAGGGGGAGGGATCGTTCGATGGAGCTGATCATCACGGAGAAGGAGACCGCGGCGCGAAACATCGCCGAGATCCTGAGCGGCGAGAGCGCGGACGTCGAGCGGCGCAACGGCGTCAACGTCTACAAGTGGGGCGGCCGGCGGTGCGTGGGGCTCTCGGGCCACGTGGTCGAGAACGACTTCCCGGCGGAGTATTCGAACTGGCGCGACGTCGAACCCGTCGAGCTCATCGACGCCGAGGTGGTCGTCGAGCCACACGAGAGCCGCGAGAACATCGTCAGTACCCTCCGGCTGCTCGCTCGGGACGCCGACGGCGTCATCATCGCGACCGACTACGACCGCGAGGGCGAACTCATCGGGAAGGAGGCCCACGACATCGTGCGCGAGGTGACTGACGCCCCGATCCGGCGGGCGCGGTTCTCGTCGTTCGCCGAACCCGAAGTACGAGAAGCGTTCGAGAACCTCGACGACCTCGACTTCGATCTCGCAGCCGCTGGCGAGGCGCGCCAGGAGATCGACCTCGTCTGGGGCGCAGCACTCACCCGCTTTCTGTCGCTGTCGGCGAAACAGATGGGCAGCGATTTCATCAGCGTCGGGCGGGTCCAGTCGCCGACCCTCAAGCTGATCGTCGATCGCGAGCGCGAGATCGAGGCGTTCGATCCCGACGACTACTGGGAGCTGTTCTGCGACCTAACCAAGAACGAGGCGACGTTCGAGGCACAGTACTTCTACGACGACGACGGCAGCGAGGCCGAGCGGGTCTGGGATGGCGACGTGGCCGAAGCGGTCTACGACGACCTCCGCGGGGCGAGCACAGCGGCAGTCGAGGAAGTCCGCCGACGCACACGGACTGACGACCCGCCGGCCCCGTTCAACACCACCCAGTACATCCGCGCCGCGAGCTCGCTCGGCTACTCCGCCCAGCGCGCGATGAGCCTGGCCGAGAGCCTCTACACCGCAGGCTACATCACCTACCCCCGAACCGACAACACCGTCTACCCCGACGATCTCGAC
Source organism: Halococcus salifodinae DSM 8989 (assembly GCF_000336935.1). Lineage (NCBI taxonomy): Archaea > Methanobacteriati > Methanobacteriota > Halobacteria > Halobacteriales > Halococcaceae > Halococcus > Halococcus salifodinae. Next base: position 11,764 of record NZ_AOME01000013.1, read on the forward strand.
GTTGCGGAGCTGCTCTCGGAATTCACCGACCACCCCGAGTTCGGCGACGACGCCGACACGCTGCTGGAAGGCGAACCGACACCCACCGAGGGCGACGAGGAGACCACCGACCATCCGCCGATCCACCCCACGGGAGAACTTCCCTCGGCCACCGAACTCGGCGACGACGAGCGCGCGGTGTACGAACTCGTCGTCCGGCGCTTCTTCGCCACGGTGGCCGAGCCAGCCGAGTGGGAGCATCTCCGAGTGACCGCCGCAGTCGGAGACCACCGACTGAAGGCCAACGGTAAGCGCCTGCTGGAAGCGGGGTATCACGCGGTCTACCCCTACGTCGATTCCACCGAGAACCACGTGCCGGACGTCGAGGAGGGTGACAAGCTGCCGGTGAGTGAGGTCCGAAGCGAGGCCAAGGAAACGCAGCCGCCGCGCCGGCGCGGCCAGTCGCGGCTGATCGAGACGATGGAGTCGATGGGGATCGGGACGAAGGCGACCCGCCACAACACCATCGAGAAGCTCTACGACCGAGGCTACATCGAGAACGACCCGCCGCGCCCGACGACGCTGGCGAAGGCGGTTGTCCAAGCGGGCAAGCGCTTCGCCGAACAGGTCGTGAGCGAAGCGATGACCGAACAGCTCGAAGATGATATGGACGCGATCGCCGCCGGGGAGGCGACGCTCGACGACGTGACCGACGAGTCGCGCGAGATGCTCGCGACCGTTTTCGAGGAGCTCCACGACTCGCGCGAGGCGATCGGTGACTCCCTCCGGAACTCCCTCAAGGTCGACAAAATTCTCGGGCCGTGTCCCGACTGCGGGGCGGCGCTGCTCGTCCGTCGGAGCCGCCACGGTTCGTACTTCGTCGGCTGTGACGGTTATCCGGACTGTGAGTTTACCCTGCCGTTGCCCTCGTCGGGCAAACCGGTGATTCAGGAGGAAACCTGCGACGAGCACGAACTTCGAGAAGTGAAGATGCTCGACGGCCGGAACACGTTTACCCACGGCTGTCCGATCTGCGCCGCAAAAGAGGCCGACGAGGCCGAGGATCGCGTGATCGGTGCGTGTCCGGAATGCGGCAGTGAGGAGGGCGACGATGGGGAGGGCGACGACGAGGAGAGTGGCGAACTCGCGATCAAATCGCTCCGGACGGGCTCGCGCCTCGCGGGCTGTACCCGATACCCGGACTGCGAGTATTCCTTACCCCTCCCGCGCCGCGGCGAGATCGAGGTCATCGACGAGCACTGTGAAGAGCACGATCTACCGGAGCTCGTGGTCCACTCGGGCGACGAGCCGTGGGAGCTCGGCTGCCCGGTGTGTAACTACCGGGAGTACGAGGCGCGCCAGGCGGCCACCGATCTCGAAGACCTCGACGGGCTGGGCGAAAAGACCGCCGAGAAGCTCGCCGCCGTCGGGATCGACAGTTTGGACGATCTCCGGGAGGGCGAGGCCGACCAACTCGCCGCCGAGGTCCAGGGCGTGAGCGCCGACAACGTTCGGAAGTGGCAGGCGAAGGCGGACTGAGCCGCGTTTCTCCCCCACCGGCCCCGTCGTCGTTACGGAAGACGTTTTAGGCCACACTGGAATTGGGATGGTATGAGTGCCCCGTGGGCGGAGTGGGACCATATCGTGAAGCTGGACCCCGACAAGAGCCTCGTCGACGGCGAGAGCTACGCCGACGTCTGCGAGACGGGGACCGACGCGATCGAGATCGGCGGCACGACCGGGATGACCGAGGCAAAGATGACCGAGGTCATCGAGCCGTGTGCCGCCGCCGGCCGGGAGCACGACGTGCCGGTGTACATCGAGCCGAGCCACCCGGGGACCGTGGTCCACACCGACGGGCTCAGTGGGTATCTGGTTCCGACCGTGTTCAATGCCGGCGATATCGCGTGGCTGACCGGTGTCCACAAGGAGTGGGCCCGGATGGACACCGAGATCGACTGGGACCGCACTCACACCGAGGCGTACATCGTGCTGAACCCCGATTCGTCGGTGGCGGAGTACACCCAGGCGAACTGCGATCTCGACGCCGACGAAGTCGCGGCCTACGCCACGATCGCCGAGCGGCTGTTCGGCCAGGAGATCGTCTACCTCGAGTACTCGGGCACGTTCGGCGATCCCGAAGTCGTGACCGCAGCGAGCGATGCGCTCGACGACGCCACCCTCTTTTATGGTGGCGGAATCGGCGACTACGACACCGCGCACGAGATGGGCGGACGCGCCGACACGGTGATCGTCGGCGATCTCGTCCACGACGAGGGCTGTGATGCCGTCCGCGAGACCGTCCGTGGGGCGAAAGAAGCCGGTCAAGAGCGGATCGAACCCGATCGCTGAGCAGGGTTTCTGAACGCCGAGCGACACAACTATTCATATACGATCGGCGCGTACGGAAGCGTATGCCCGAGGAGGTACTTTTCGAGACCGAGCAGTCGATGGATCGGAGCGAGATCGCCAACTACCTGCGGACGGTGGCGGATCGACTCGACGGCGGCGACGAGATCGGGCTTGAGGCCGGCGACCAGCACGTGACACTCGCCCCGCCGGCCCGGCCGACGTTCGAGGTCAAAGCCGAACGCGAGACCGGCAGCGGCCCGGACGAGTTGAGCGTCGAGTTCGAGATCGAATGGGACGAAGGCGAGTCGGGAGCTGGCGGGGGCGGGAAGCTTTCGATCGAGTGAGCAGGAAAAACGAACAGTCCGATGGTCAAGGAAGCGAGACAGCCGCACGAGCGCCCACCCGAGGAGCGTGAGGAGACCCATCTCCTCGAACAGCGTCGTGCCGAGGGTCGCACCGCCCTCCGAAACGCGGCCGCAAGAATCGCACTGGAGTACGCCACAGCAGTGACGGTCGCACTCGACCCCGAGCGCGTCGAATCACCGTCTCATGCCGGCTTTGAGCACGTTGACAGCGATTCCCGGTCGTGGTCCAACGAACCGTTCGCCGGCGACCCCTATCGCGTGTCGCTCCCTGATGGCCGGACGGCGGCCGAGGCGCTACTCGATAACGACGTCCCATTGAGGGAGTTCGTGGTCCATACCGACGAGTCATGGCTCTATCGAACACACGGGCGGGTGAACGTCTCCGTTGCCGGACCGGACTACGAACGCGACCTGCGAACGCTCGCCGAGGAGCGCGGTGCGGTTCTCGTCCCGCTGGCAACACTCGGACGCTGGACCGACGGGCAGCGATGGTACGAAATTACTGACGGCCATCTCTCCATCTATCCCGATGACATCGCCGGGAAATCGTGGGAAGAGCGCCAGAGATACACGACACACGGGAGTTATCCCATCGCTGGTATCGAGTGCATCCACATAACTGAAAGTGAGATGACCATCGAGCTGTCGTGGGCAGCCATCGAGGACGATTCGCCGTTCATGCGGGCGGTCGGGGCGGTTATCGGAACCATCGGAGCCGCACTTCCCATCCCGGAGGCCCCCACGGAGATGGATTTCGACTCACAGGAGGCGTTCGCAACGGCCGTCGAGACACTTCTGACTGCGACGAATCGTGGTGGTTACGACCGAACCGACGGCGTTTAAGACCGCGGCTCCGAAACTCCGCACCATGCAGGACCGAACCCACACCGCCGCGGCCACACCGGGCGAGTCGGTGACGGTTGCGGGCTGGGCACACGAGATCCGCGACCTCGGCGGGATCGCCTTTCTCATTGTACGGGACCGCACCGGGAAGATCCAGGTCAAATTCGAGAAGGATGCGATGGACGAGGAGCTCGTCGAGGCCGGCACCGACCTCACCCGCGAGAGCGTGGTCGCCGTCACCGGCGATGTCGAAGAAGAAGAGCGCGCACCGACCGGCGTCGAGATCGTTCCCGAAACGGTCGACGTGATCGCGCCCGCCGAGCCCGAACTCCCGCTCGATCCCTCCGAGAAAGTCGGAGCCGAGCTTCCGACGCGGCTCGACAACCGCACGCTCGACCTCCGACGTGGCGAGGCACGCGCGATCTTCGAGATCCGTGCCGAAGTGCTTCGAGCGGCCCGCGAGGCGTTCCGCGATCTCGACTGTACCGAGATCAACACCCCGAAGATCGTCGCCACCGGCACCGAAGGCGGGACCGAACTGTTCCCGATCACCTACTTCGGGCAGGAAGCGTTCATGAACCAGTCGCCGCAGCTGTTCAAACAGCTGATGGTCGGCAGCGGTCTCGAACGCGTCTCCGAGATCGGCCCGATCTTCCGAGCCGAGGAGCACAACACGCCACGCCACCTCAACGAGGCGACCTCGATCGACTTCGAGTCGGCGTTCATCGATCACGAGGAGGCGATGGACGCGTGCGAGCAGGTCGTCCGCGCGGCCTACGAAGGCGTCGCCGAGAACTGCACCGACCAGCTCGACACCCTCGGCTACGACGACTTTTCGGTTCCCGCGGAAGCGTTCCCGCGACTGACCTACGAGGAGGCGATCGAGCGGATCAACGCCACCGGCGAGCTCGACGAGCAGCTGGTGTGGGGCGACGACCTCCCGACCGAGGGCGAGAAGGCGCTCGGCAGCGACGTCGGCGGCCACTACTTCGTGACCGACTGGCCGAGCGAGATCAAACCGTTCTACATCAAGGATCACGACGGACAGGATATTTCGACGGGGTTCGACATGATGGCTCCGAACATGGAGCTCGTCTCGGGCGGCCAGCGTGAGCACCGCTACGACCACCTCGTCGAGGGATTCGAACAGCAGGGGCTCGACCCCGAGGCGTTCGAGTACTACACCAAGATGTTCAAGTACGGGATGCCGCCCCACGCCGGCTGGGCGATCGGTGCCGAGCGTCTCGTCATGACGATGCTTGACCTGCCGAACATCCGGGAGGCGGTGCTGTTCCCGCGAGACCGTCAGCGGCTGAGTCCGTAGCGAGGTCGCGACTGTAAGGAGTGGCCTCGTTTTGCGAGCGGTGAGCGAAGCGAGCCGCGAGCGACGAAGACGTTGGGAGCCAGCGAGGTGAGCGAAGTGCACCTCGCCGGACAGGCAACGCCTGTCGCCGTAACTATGAGTCGTTTCGTCTACCCTTTCGATGACTGCGACCGGAACCAGCCTTCCGGTTTCCGTACTCTGTCTCGTTGGTGTAGGTGTCGAACAGGTTGAATCGGTCCCCGAAGTTCGTCGTGATCGGAACCGATGGATTGCCATTCAGGTTGTTCGTGCCGTCGGTCACCGCACCACCAAGGCGGAGGTCCGAACCGAGAGCTTCGGCGATCGTGTTTAGATTCGTCCGGGCTACTTCGGGGACAGCCCCACCGAGCAGGACGACGGCACCACCGTCTTTCCGGAACGTACGGACAGCATCGAGTTCGGTCTCGGTGTAGGCTTCGGTGGGCGCAGTAATCAGCAGTGCTCGGCCGTTGCCGAGTAGCTCAGCTCCGAAGCCTGTTGCGAGTTGGTTGACCCCTTCGAACGCGATATCGACCCCTTCGAGATACCGCAGATAGTAGGCGGCATCCTCGGCCGAGAGCGCATAGCTCGCGGCGAACTGACCGTGGCCACCGTCGATGAGCACTGGTGCTTCCCCGTACTCGTCAGAAGCGTTCCTCTCCGGCGGTCCAGCACGGTCCGGCGGCCCCGCGTGAGGCGGTGGTCCACCGTTGCCAGGGGTATCGGGTGGCCCAGCATGGAGAGGAGGCCCGCGGCCGGCGGTGGCGGCGGTCCGCGACAGCAAGTGCGTCAGGAAGACGTAGTTGCCGTAGCCATTCGTCTCGACTGGATACCCCTCGGCGATCTCGTAGGCTTCATCGACGAACGGTGATCCGACCATCGCGATCCCGGCGTCATCGTCGACCGCGATGAGCGGTGCGTTCGGCGTCGAGGCAGTGGCCTCGGCACGCACGGGCACACGACCACTCAGATCGCCACTCGCGCTCTCGATGGCGGCTGCCCGCGGGACGAAGAGCTCCTCGACGGGATCGTTCCGAATCGACTCGGCGTTCGCTGGATCGCTCGCGGACCACACGTTTCGGCCGGTCTCTCGGGCGTCGAGTTCAGCGGCGAGGAACTCGTCGTGGCGTGCCAGCCCGGAATCGTACACGCGGGCGTGACCTGCGTCGATCACCCGGTGGTTGTAGAGTGTCTCGCGACTCCCAGAACCATCGGCGTCGTACGTGAGGTAGCCGAGCACGCGCCCGAACTCGTCGCGAGCTGGCTCGTTCGCGTCGAAGCTGAGGTCGACTCGCTGCCCGGGCGATAGTTCACCCCTCGCGAACGCGGTGGCCGCGTTGCCCGCAGCTTCGAGATAGTCGTACGATTCGATTCCTTCCCACTCCTCGGCGCGCTCGGTGCTGGTCGCACTCCCCGTCTCGGGCGTGTCGATACCGAGCACCCGAATGGCCGTCTCCTGACCCCCTTCGAAACGGACATCGACCGTGTCGCCGTCGGTGACTTCGACGACTTCGACGGTGTAGGTCTTCGAGGGATCGAGTTCGAAGCCGAGGCCCTCACGGTCGGCAAAGTAGTCGAACGCGGTGTTGAAGTTCGAGGTCAACGGTACGAAGGGTGCGTAGAGGTTGTTCTCGGGGTCGTACACCTGATCGTCGTTGAACCGGAAGCCCGTGCCGATGGCTTCGGCGATCGCATTGAGGTTCGCCGTCGCGTCGAAGTTATTGAAATCCGACTGATCGAACAGCAGCAGTGTGCCCCCGTTTGCGACGAACGCCACGAGCGCGTCGCGTTCGGCGGCCGAGAAGACCTCCGAAGGCGAGGTGACGATCGCCGCATCGGCTCCTGTGAGGTCGGCAGCGATGTCCGTGGTCGCGGCGATTTCGTACCCGTTCGCTTCGGCGTAGCCGATGAACGCGCTGAATTTCTCGGTGTCGTAGAACTGCCCGTGCCCCTCGTCGAAGACGACGGTCGGGCCGTCAGCCTCGGCATCGAGAACGTTGAGCAGGAACTCCTCGTTACCGTAGTTGAAGTCGGTATCGTCCTGGCCGATCGGCGCACCGAAACCCACGATCCCGTCGTCGCTCGCTACGAGGGGAATCGGTGTTCCATCGGGGTACGAAACGGCGTCACCGTTCCCATCCGCGTCGCCATTGTACGCGGTGGATTCGGCCCAGACTGCGACCAGCGAGTCGTCGGTCAGGGGTCGTTCGTTCCCGTCGAGAAGGCTCGCCGTCGAGTCGAACGCGAGAGGTCGTATCGTCCCGTCGGTTGCCAGCAGTTCCTGGGAGGACGCTGCGCCTGCTCCGGAGAGCGCCGTAGCGCTTGTCGCTCCCAGTGCGGTCAAAAAGGTTCGTCGTCGCATGACAGTCTCGGACCTCTAACAGCGAAATCAAATCATTTTTTATTTTATACTGGCGGGATACAGTGAGAAAATAGAGTGGTGATCGGGTTATCGGGATCCAAGTCGGTAGACAGATCTCGCGTGCGTGACAGACGACGAGGGACGGCCGTGGGAACGACTATCAGAACGGTTTTTCACGCTCCGGCAACTCTTGCGGGACGCATGTCCACCGACGCACGCACGCCGGAGGAGAGCCGCGACGAGATCCGGGAGCGCCACCGCGAGGCGCGCGCGGAGTTGATTCCCGACGAACCCGCACAGCACTACATCGGCGGCGAGTTCGTCGCGAGCGCGTCGGGCGAGACCTTCGAGACGCGCGATCCCACGACGGGCGAAGTGCTCGCCGAGGCCCAGGCCGGCAACAGCGAGGACGTCGATCGGGCTGTCGAGGCGGCGTGGGAGGCCTACGAGACGGAGTGGTCCGAGGCCGACGCCACGAAACGCCAGCGCGTGCTGAACGAGATCGCGGATCGAGTGGAAGACCGACGGAGCGAACTGGCCACAATCGAGAGTCTCGATAACGGCAAACCCATTCGCGAGGCGCGCGCGGACGTCGCCCTCGTCGCCGACCAGTTCCGGTACTTCGCCGGCGCGACCCGAACCCACGGCGGCGACACCGTGCCGTCGAGATCGGGCAAGTCGATCCAGACGATCCGCGAGCCCTACGGCGTGGTCGGCGCGGTCGTGCCGTGGAACTTCCCGCTGCTGATCGCGACGTGGAAGCTCGCGCCCGCGCTCGCGGCCGGGAACACGGTGGTACTCAAACCCGCCGAAGAGACGCCGCTCTCCGTACTCGAACTCGTTCGCGAGATCGACGACGTGGTTCCGGATGGCGTGGTCAATATCGTCACGGGCTACGGCGCTGAGGCGGGCGCACCGCTCACCGGACACGAGGACGTCCGAAAGGTCTCCTTCACGGGCTCGACTGCCGTCGGCAAGGAGGTCATGAAGGCCGCCGCCGAGAACGTCTCGGATGTGACCCTCGAACTCGGCGGGAAGAGCCCCGTCGTGGTGTTCCCCGACGCCGACATCCAGCAGGCGGTCCGCGTGATGATGATCGCGATGTTCTATAACACTGGTGAGTGCTGCACTGCGGGCACCCGGCTGTTCGTCCACGAGGACATCTACGAGGAGTTCATGGACGCCTTTGTGGAGGCTGCTGAGGGACTTCAGATGGGCGACCCACTCTCGAAGGACACGCGACTCGGCCCGAAGGTCTCCGAAGAACAGGTCGAACGCACGCTCTCGTACATCGACCAGGCGCGCGAGGACGGCGCGCGGATCGTGACTGGTGGGTCCCAGCCCGAGAGCGACGCGCTCGCCGACGGCTGTTTCGTCGTCCCCACCGTCATCGACGATATCGATCACGACTCCGACCCCGTCCAGGAGGAGATCTTCGGCCCGGTCGAGGAAGTGTTCGCGTGGTCGGACTACGACGAGATGATGGAGCGCGCCAACGACGTCGACTACGGCCTCGCGGCGGGCGTCATCACGAACGACCTCTCGAAGGCGAACCGGGCGGCTCGGGACATCGAGGCGGGCAACATCTGGGTCAACCAGTACAACGACTTCCCGGCAGGCCAGCCCTTCGGCGGGTACAAGCAGTCGGGAATCGGGCGCGAGCAGGCCGAAGACACCCTCGACCACTACTCCCAGACCAAGACGATCAACATGAACCTCTAAGCGGTTTTATAGGGGTCATCGGAGAGCTCCGTAGTTTTGCGCGAGTCCTCCCCAGCAGTTGTGAGATCCAGCGTGCGAGATACAGGGCGCGTATCTTGCACCAACCCTCTTGCTATTACTGACAGAGGGGGTTCGATAGCCAAAACAACAGATATATTATCTGAAGGAGAGAACCGCCGACACTCGGTATGATAAGCCGGTCATGGTACTTCCCCATCCTCTACGTAATAAGCTACCTCTACTACCTCATCGGAACGTTAGTCATCCCCTCGCTCCAGATGCCGTTGATATTGGTAACGAAAGTGCTTGCCGCCATCACCGGTTTCATCCTCTTGTTTTCCTTCCCGCTGCTCGCTATCTTTCTGTATCGAGACGCGAAAGCCATAATGATCGCTGACCGAGAGTGGGAACCAAAGCCAATACACTACGGAATTCTCGGCCTCGCCCCGATTCTGGCGATGATTCCTGCCATCACCTTCTCGAACATCCCACAGGTCGCCACCACCGATTTCTACGCAGTAGCCGTTCCAGCAACGACCATGCCAGTAAACACGCAGGGCATCATAGCGTTTTGCCTCACGCTGGTTCCCTTAGCTGTCTGTGTGTGGTATCTCTACCGACGCCGGCAACGAGTAGGACTTACGTCGACTCTTGGACCCACCGTCGAATTACAATCGTAAGGACCGCCGAACGCCTACGAGAGCTTTAGTTCATGTCTTGCAGGCTCGATAACCTCATGGTATGAGATTGCGACAGAGACCAGATGCGAGATAGATCCTCTGTATCTCGCACGCCGATTTCAACAGGTAGTCATTCCGCAAAAGCACAACGTGTGATGACTTCGGCCAATCCCCATCGCAGCCGTGGTGATCGTGCACCGTTGACGGAAGCCGTCGTCTCCTTCGAGAGGGCAGACGATCACTCCATACCGCGCTCCGCCGCTCCCGCCCGTATCTCCGCGGCGCGTTCGCGAACCCACGATGTGTAGCGCTCGACTTTGCTGGGCTTCACGCCGTAGAACGACGCGACCCAGTTGACGTCCGTCTCGGGTTGGGTGAGGAGATACGCGGCGAGCGTGTCACGACCGGCCTGGATGATTGCCGGTGGGACGCCCCGCACACCCGTTCCTTCCTCCTGGAACCCGTTCACGTCGAAGTAGACGGCGGCGTACAACTCCGCGAGGTCGGGATCGTCGAAGGTGATCCCGTCGTGGTGTGGCGCTTCGAACCGATAGCGCGGCCCCTCGCCGGTCGCCGAAACGTGTTCCGTGATTCGCACGCCGAGGACGTACTCCCTGAACGACGATTCGCCCCGTTCGACGCCGGATGCGTCATCGGACTGTGCCATGCTGGACGAACCATCCTACGAGTCGGGCTTAAGTCGTTGTAATTGCGCTATATACCCCTCGGGACGGGTTGGGAACGCTACCAGCCGGGTTGGTGTTCCGATCCCGTTCGAGCGGTGTCGGCCCGGCAAGCAAAAGCGTATTACGGGCTTGCGGTTACCGTTCGGACGGATGGAGTACGGCCTCGTCGTGGTGTGGTGGGTGGCTGTCGTCGGGCTCGCGCTGTTCGGCCTGCCGGTCGCCGCGTGGCTTTGCTCGACGCTGCCAGGCCGCGGCGCAGGGTTCTCGCTCGGCATCGCGTTGACGATCGTGACGCTCGTCGCGTTCTGGGTCGGCCACCTCGCGCTTGGGTGGGTGGCTCTCGGGGCTGGCCTCGTGGCGCTCGCGGTCGCGGCGGTGCTCGCGGTACGAGCAGGCGTCGCCATCGACCGCCGGGCGGCTACCGAGGCGCTCGTGGTGTTCACCGTCGTTTACCTCGGTGTTCTCGTCGTGCGGTCGGTCGAGCCGGGAATCACGCCCGGCGGCGAGAAGTTCCTCGATTTCGGATTGGTGGCCTCGCTGTACCGTGCCCCGCAGCTACCGCCGGAGGACTTCTGGTTTGCGGGGGAGTCGTTGATCTACTACTACGGCGGTCACTTCCTCGCGTCGCTGTTGACCCGACTCACGGGCACTCATCCGTGGTTCGGATTCAATCTCTCGATGGCGGTGTTTTTCGGGACGCTCGCGGCTGGAGCGTACGAACTCGCGGGCTCGATCGCGGCCAGCCGATCCGGCGACGATTCGATCGGCTCACAGTCTGCCTCACACGGGTCGGCCGGTCCGGATTCGGCCATCACTGCCGACTCGGTCACTACCGCCGACTCGGCCGTCGACTCGCGCTCGACCGGCGGTCGTGTCACGACCGGACTGTATGATCGCCGTGAGCGCGTCATCGCCGGTGTCACGGCAGTCTTTTTCACGGTCTGTGCGAGCAACCCCTCGACTGCGATCCGGTTGCTGGTGCGGCGGCTTCCGGCGGCGATCCGCGACGAGGCCGCGACGGCGTTCGCGGCGGCCCACTCACAGCTCGTGACCGAGTGGGTCCTCGAACCGATCCCCCAGGGGTACAACTACAAGGTCGCCAGTCGGATCATTCCTCTGACGTACGACCCGTTTCCGCTGTTCGGGATCGTGCGGGGCGACATCCGGCCCTACCTCCTGAGTACGCCCTTTCTGCTCGTCGTGGCGGGACTCTGCTACGCCTACTACCGCACGCCCGCGACCGCGGTCCGCCGTCGTCGCGCGGTGGTCTTCGGTGCGATTCCCATCGTCGGCGGGTTCATGGCCGTCGTCAACACGTGGAGTTTCCCGACGGTCCTCGGCCTGCTGTGGCTCTCGCTGACGTTTGCCGATGCGGAACTGCGCTCGCTGCTCCCGGCGATCACGGCCACGGCTGTCGATCGGTTCGTCGGCAACCCAGGGTCCGACACGTCTCGCAGCATGGTGCGCGGCACGCTCGCCCGGACGATCGGGGCGACGGGGATCACGGTCGGTGCGGGGGTCATCGGGGTGCTCGTCGCGCTCCCCTTCCTCCTCGGGCCGGTGGGGTCGCGCCCGAGCACGCCCATCGTCGTCCTCGAAGCCGCCGCACGCAGTTCGCTCGGGTCGTTGCTGCTCGTCCACGGGGCGTTCCTCGCGGTGCTCGTCGCCACCTCGTTCGCGTGGCTCCGCGGCCGCGTGGCGACGTCGGTCGTGACCGCCGGTCTGCTCGCCTTTCTCGTCCTCGTCGCGGTCGCTCCGGCGCCGCTCGCGCCGTTCGCGCTGTTCGGCCCGCTGCTCGCCGTGGGCTGGTACGCCCTCGCCACCGATCGCGATGTCGGCTACGAGGGCGTGCTCGTGGTCGCCGGCCTCGGGCTCGTGCTTTTCGCCGAACTCGTGTACGTCAGGGAGGGCGGTGGCAGCCGGTTCAACACCGTCGTCAAGACCTACATGCCGACGTGGATCCTCTGGGCGAGCGCGACCGGGGTCCTTCTCCCGCGGCTCGTCCGTGGGCGGGGCGAGTGGTCGTGGAGCCGTCGCCGCCAGCAAGTCGGTGCCGTGCTCGCCGCGCTGCTCGTGATCTCGACTGCGGTCTACGGCGGGGTTGCACTCAAGGGCCACTTCGACGATCCCGACACCGGCGGCTCGACGCTCGATGGCCTCGCCGCGGCCGAGGAGAACATTCCTAATCAGGTCGCCGCCATCCGCTGGCTCGACGACCGTTCCGGCCGGCCGACGATCGTCGCCGCACCCGGTATCGCGGTCTACGACTGGAGCGCCAGTCCGGCGTCGAGCCTCACGGGCTTCCCGACGATCGCCGGTGTCTCCCACGAGATCCAGTACCGCAGCCGGGAGGCGTACGTCGATCGCGTCCGAGCAGTCAACACCGTCTACCTCGGCTCGGACGGCTGGCGAGCCGAACTGCTCTCTCGGCACGACGTGGAGTACGTGTACGTCGGGCCGGCCGAACGCGATCGCTACGGTGATATCCGGCCGTTCGATGGGCTTCCCGGCGTCACAGTCGCGTTCAGTGCCGACGACGTGACGATCTACGCCGTGAACGGGAGTCGCCTGCCCGAGAGCGACCGGAACGTCTCGGGGTGAGTACCGGTGTTCGATGTGAACACGATCCGGTGGACGATGTCACGCCGCCGCGGACTGGAGCCACGGCAACTGTCGGGCACCGAGCCACCGGATCAGCGTCGAGGAGGCGTACCCCAGTAGGCCGACCGCGACCATCCCGACGACGACGTTCGGGTACTCACCGGCGGTGAAGGCGTTCCAGATGAAGTAGCCGAGACCGGTGCTCGACAGCAGTTCCGCGGCAACCAGGCTGACCCACGCCAACCCCATCGCGTTGACGAGTCCCGTGTAGATCGAGGGGAGCGCACCGGGCAAAACGACGTGACGCAGGGTCTGTGACGAGGAGGCCCCGAGCGAGCTGGCCGCCTGTGAGAACTCCTCCTCGACGCCCTGAACCCCTTCGATCGTGTTGAGGAGGATCGGGAAGAAGGCGGCGAGGAAGATGATAAAGCGGACGATGTTCGCGGGGTTGATCAGGATGATCGTCAGCGCCGGGAACCACGCGATCGGCGGGATCGGGCGGAGCACTTCGAGCGACGGAAAGACGAGGTCCTCGACGACCGCGCTTCGCCCGATCAACAGCCCCAGCGGGATTGCGACCACCGCGGCGATCACGAAGGAGAGATACACTCGAAACGTGCTCAACAGGACCTCCTCCCAGAACGACGCTCCGGTCGCCGCGTCGACGAACGCCACCACTACCTCCGGTGGCGTGGGAAGACTCGGTACTGCGCCGACGATCATGGTCGCGACGATCCAGACCGCGAGCAGCGCCAGCAGCGACACCGACTGCTCGGCGCGCCGGACGTACTCCATCAGGCCCGTCCCTCCGCTTGCTCCATCGCGCGTTCGGCCTCGTCGTGGATGCTCTCGCTGGCGCGGCGCTGGAGTTCGTTGAAACGGTCGGTGGTGACCATGTCGGTGTCACGCGGCCGATCGAGATCCACGTCGATGACGTCCTTCACTTGCCCTGGGCGGGCGGTCATCACGACCACCCGATCCGCGAGCAGAATTGCCTCCTCCACGTCGTGGGTGATGAAGAGCACGGTTCTATCGTCGTCCTCCCAGACGTCGAGCAGCTTCTCCTGCATCAGCTCCTTGGTCATCGCGTCGAGCCCGCTGAACGGTTCGTCCATCAGCATGATGTCGGGGTCGTTCGCGAGCAGTCTGGCGAGCTCGGCGCGCTGTTGCATCCCGCCGGAGAGCTCGTGTGGATAGGAATCCTCGAACCCCTCCAACCCCATCTGATCGAACAGCCTGTCGATCCGGCTCTGGTCGACCGCGTCGCGCATCTGGGGACCGAACCGGACGTTCTCGGTGATCGTCTTCCAGGGGAACAGTCGGTTCTCTTGGAAGACCACTCCCCGGGTGGGGTCGGGCCCGTCGACGGAATCTCCGTTGACCAGCACCTCGCCCTCGGTGGGGTCGAGATAGCCCGCGATACACTCCATCACGGTGGATTTCCCGCAGCCCGAGGGGCCGAGCACGGTCACGAACTCCTCGGCCTCGATATGGAGATCCATCGAGTCGACGGCCGTCAACTCGCCGCTGTCGGTGCCGTACACCTTGGTCATGTCTTTGATATTGACGGTGCCGGTCCCGCTCGACTCCGTCCACGACCGGAACTCCTTGTCGGTCGCGTCGGCATCGTTGGTCGCGTCGGTGTGTTGTTCGTCCGTGGCGGTACGAGCGTTGGTGGGGTCACGTTCACTCATGATCGTTCCTCCGTCGTGGACCACGACATCAGCCAGTGGCCGAGACGCTCGACCAGCAGCGACGACGCATAGCCGAGCGCGCCGACGGCGAGCATGCCGATGACGACGATCTGGTTCTGCAACAATCGCGATCCTTGCATGATGATGTAACCGAGTCCGGGACCACCGGTGAGCAGCTCCGCGGCGACGACCGTGATCCAGCCCAACCCGACACCGAGCGAGAGCCCGGTGATGATCGACGGCAGCGTCGCCGGCAGCACCACGTGGCGGAAAACATCTCCCGAGGATGCACCGAGGCTCTCCGCCGCCCGGCGGTACTCGGTCTCGATGTTCCGTGCGCCCTCGATGGTGTTCGTGAATATCGGGAAGAACGCCCCGACGAACACGACGAACAGCGCGGGCAGCGGCACCGAAACCGATCCCAGCGCGAGCGTCGGGAAGACGATGATGGCGATCGGGAGCCACGCGATCGGCGGGATCGGCCGAAACGCCTCGAGTGCGGGGTACAGCAGGTTTTCCCACCGCTGGCTCGTGCCCACGACCAGCCCGACCGGGATCGCGAACACGGCCGCGAACCCGACGCCGATCGCTACCCGTGCCGCCGAGTAGACGGCGTGGAGATAGATGGTGTCGCCACCCTCGGTCAGGGGTTGGCCGGCGAGCGCACCGGCGAACTCCACGAGGGTCGTCACGGGGCTGGCGAAGTGATCGAAGTTGAGCACACCGAACCGGTAGCACAGCCACCAGACCGCGACGAACCCCACGAGCGAGAGGAGCTTCCGGAACCCCCTTGTCGGCGATGGAAGGCTCTCCGCGAACCGGTCGCCGATCCGTTCGGTCATCGACTGCGTACTCATCGTGACCCTCCGGACGCGTTGCCGATCGCCGAGCCGTTCGTCGCGGTGGAGCTGTTGCCGGCCGATCGCGGCGCCCACTCCACCGCGTCGTCGAGTTCGGCTGCTGCCTCGTTGAGTAGCTCCGGCTTGTACCGATCGTCGGACGGCGGCGCTTCGAGCGCCCCCTGGCGGGTGAGAAAGGCCGGTGCGGTCTCCTTCATCAACCGACCCGGCTCCTCCGTTTGCTCGTAGTCGGTCGCGTACCGCAGCCGTTGGACGTCCTCGCCGATCGGTGGGTCCTTGTAGACGCCCCAACGAAGCGTCGGTCGGTTGAAATATCGGAGGTCTTGTTCTTGGGCAACCAGGTCGAGGGTCCGCTCGTGGTCGGTGGCGAGCACCCGGGTCGCTTCGAGCTCGGCCTTCAGGATCCCTTTCGCCGCCTCTCGGTGGTTCTCGATCAGGTCGTCGGTCATCGGGATCCCGCCGGCGTCGATCACGTTGTACTCCGCACCGGTCGAGACGTATCGGGTGAGATTGTCCTGGAAGACCGATTTCGCGATCGAGGGTTCCCAGCCGACTCCCGCGGCGATTCGGCCCTCTCGGAGATTGGCGAGAATGGTCGAGATACCGGTATCCTCAACGGTCACATCGATACTTTCCTCCTCGAGCACCCGGAGAAGATACCGGTGAGAACACGCCCCGACCGTGACGCCGACCGTCTCACCGTCGATGTCGGTGGTCCGTTCGATATCGGAGCCCTTCGGGACGACCAGAAGGTTACACTGCTGGCCCCGTGACCAGTTCGCGAGCCCGACGAGGCTAGCCGGGGTTTCGTTCTGGGCGATGGTCGTCAGCGCCGGCATGTCGCCCATCCAGCCCGCCTGGTTCTTGCCGACGCTGATTCGGTTGCCGATGACCGCCCCCTGAAGCGCCGACTGCCAGTTCAGTGAGTATCCTTCGGGGAGGTACTTCTGTGGGATGTCGCTGTGTTTCATGACGAGCGCCTCCCATGCGTGGGCGGAGAACGGCTGGTAACCCATCGTCAGTGTCTGCCCGGTGCCGGACGCGGCACCGAGACACCCGGTTAACGCGCCGGTTCCCGCAATGGCCGACGCTTGGAGGAATCGTCGGCGCGACGAACTTGTCGTCTCGTCTTTCGATAATGGATTATCGTTCACTTTTGTCACCGTTCGACCATCGGTTGGTTGGCGCACGCTCCGATACGAACCGCGACCGACGTTCACGCGAGACCGTAAAATCGACGACGCGGCCAGTCTCGCTCGCATCGAGTGCAAGATGTCGGTAGTACGTAGTGTGGCTGTTTCGGGCCTAACCCTGTCGCCTGCGAATGAAAGTCTCCTCAGCTCGTTCCCGCAGCTCACCGGTCTCGCGGCGAGATTGGCGACGTTCGTCCCGCAGTCAGTCGGTCGTACTCGACCGGATCGTCCGCTCGGCCGCGTCGAGCGCCGCCTCGCGATCGAACTCCTCGACGACGGTTTCGAGCTCCTCTCGTGAGTCGTCGCGCAGCTCGCGGGCGTACTCCGCGATCAGTGGGAGTGCACGCACGAGGTTGTCGACGATCGGGACGTCCGCGACCTGAGGCGAGCGCGAGAGCGGGTTGAGATCGATCACGATCTCGGTTTTGCCCATCGCGTCGAGCGCTGCCGCCCGGTCGCCGTCCTCCAGCGGAACGAGCACGACGTCGGCGGCGTGGATACCGTCGGCGTCGACCGTCGCGCGAGCGTGATCTAGCCCTGGAATCTGCGCGTCGGCCGCGAGCCCCAGCACCTCGCTCGCACCGTGCTCGCGGAGGTGCTCGGCGATCGCTGCCATCCGTTCCTCGGTGCGATTGAAGAGGTTCACCTCGATGTCTGCGTCCGTCGCTTGTGCGAGGTCGACCACCGCATCGGGACACAGCGCCGCGACGTTGCCGTTCACGGAGATCACGGGGTGGTCGGCGAGCAGGAACTGCGCGGCGGCGGCGCGGGCGGCCGCGTCGGCACTTTCGATGGTGCGCTCGCCGAGTAGGTAGTCGTACGCCTCGCCGCGCCCCTGAGCGATGAGTCCCTGACGCGACGTGATGCCTTTCTCGACACCGTCCTCGATCCGATGACGCGCAAGCAGCGACTCGTGGCGGGGGTGTGACTCCGGGATCGCCGTCTCGTCGTCCGGATCGACGGGAATCTGCGGCTCCTCGCTCATACGACCGTTCGGCCGGTGAGCGACAAAAACACCCCGTGTTGGCGGCAGCCGGAAACAGTCATCGAGAGTCGATCCCGACGATCCCCGCACCCGGAGGGTGGATCGTACAGGTCGCAGGCTCGTAGCCCGCGTCGGTGAGGCCGGTGTCGAGCGCGAACACCGTTTCACCGAGCATTGCCATCGACGCCGCGCCGCCCGCGGCCTCGACGGCCCCGATGGCGGTCTCGACCCGCTCGGTCAGCAGCTCGGCCTCGCGAGCGAACGCTGCCGAGCACGACACCATCCGTTGGAGTGTCGGTCCTTCGCGGAGCGTGGCGAGTGCGCGCTCGCCGGCCGCCGAGAGCCCGTCGGTGTCGCCGCCGAGGATCGCCTCGGTCGAACGCCCATCGAACGAGACGAACTCGACCCGCCTGTCAGCCCGAACCGGAATCCCGTCGAGAGCGCCGTGCGGCGGCGCGCCCGGCTCCATCCGGATCGGCACGCCACCACGCGCCTGTGCCACCACATCGCCGAGTCCTGTTCCGGCGGTGACCTCCGCGGCGTGAGCCACGCCGACCAGCTCGTTCTCGGTACGTTCGAGGTCGAAGCAGGCGTTCGCCGCGAGCGCCGCGCCGAGCGCCGCGCCGCCCGAGACGCCGAAGCCAGCGCTCACCGGCAACGGCGTCTCGACGGCAACGTGAGCGTCGACTCCGAGCGTGTCGAGCGTGCGCGTCACGGCGTCCATCTCGGCGGGTTCGCCACCGAGGGTGATGGTCGTCGCGGCCGTTTCGTTCGCTGGCGTGAGCGTAACCATCACGCCGTCGGCGAGCGCGAGCCCCGTTCCCCGCGACCCCGCCTTGCGGGGATCGTCGTGAGGATGAACGCTGAAGAATCCCGTGATATGACCGGGAACGAACGCCCGCGTCGGGGTCGCCGTCCGCTCACTTCGCTCCCCGTCCGACGTCGACATACGAGGGAATCGGCCGTCGGCCGGGATAAATCCGCGCGTTCGGCGATCGGTCGATCCCCTGTTCGTGGCGGGCTCGTGATCGCACAAGACTTGGCCGCGAACGCCGGGAAAAGCGCTTTGTGCGAGTCACCGCTACGGGACAAACGACGACGTAAGGTGGGGATCGGTCGTCGGTTTCACGAATCAAAACGGATCGCTACCGATCGTGACCTCGCTACACCCCCGAAAACATATGAGCGATCCCCACCAGCAGCGATACCGATGAACGACGACAACGACGCGGGCGGGGCGATCGCCGAGTCGACCGATCACGCCGCCTCGGGTGCGCCCGACGCCGGCTGGGCGATCGGCGACCGTTTCTCCTCGGAGGAGATCTTCCAACGGGTGCTCGCCACCGCCGACGAGGAGGTCGCCACCGGCACCCGCGAACTGTTCTTCAGCGGCCTCGCCGCGGGCTTTGCCATCGTCATCACGTTCGTCGGTCACGCGGCGGTGAGCGCGTACTTCCCCGAGAGTACGCTGCTTGGCTCCCTTTTGTATCCGATCGGCTTCATCTACATTATCCTCGGGCGCTACCAGCTCTACACCGAGAACACGCTACCGCCCGTGGCGCTGGTGCTGGCTCGCCTCGCCAGCCTGCCGATGATGGTGCGCGTCTGGGTCGTCGTGCTGCTCGGCAACGTCCTCGGAGCCGCTCTCGGCGTGTTCGTCCTCGCCAACAGTCACGTGCTCTCGACCGCGGCAATGCAAGCAGGTGCTGATTTCACCCGGACGGGACTCGAAACCGCCTGGTGGGACGTGTTCTTCAAGGCACTGTTCGCGGGCTGGCTCGTTGCCGGCGTGGTGTGGCTCGGTCACGCCGTCCAGGACTCGGTCACGCGCCTGTTCCTCATCTACATCGTGTTCTACACGATCGCCGCGGCGGAGCTCTATCACGTCGTCACCACTGCGGCGGACGCGCTCTTTTTCGTGTTCATCGGAGAAGCCGGACTCCTCACCGTCGGCTACGCGTTCTGGCTTCCGGTGTTGCTTGGCAACACTGTCGGCGGCGTCTTCCTGGTGGCGCTCGTGAACTACGGGCAGACCGAACGCCAGCGCTTCCCCGAAGTCCGTGGACTCTCGCTGCGCGAGTGGCTCGTCGGCTGGGAGGGTGGTCGCGAGCGTGAGCCGGTGAACATCAAGGAGGCCGGCCCAAGAGACGACGATTGACCGAGACCGCCGCTCCGCCGGGAACGCCGACGCGCTCCGCGAGGCAGCGTGCGGACGGTCCGTCAGGACGAACCGTTCACAGCAGTTCGATCGCGGTGATCACGGCGTAGCCCGCCCCCAGCGCCAGCACGAGCGAACCGATCCACGCGAGCACGGTGTAGCCCATTTTCCGCGCGCTGACGCCGCCCCCACCGGCCGCAAAGCCGCTACCGATCACCGCGCTCACGATGATCTCGTTGAACGACACCGGGATCCCGAAGACGACCGCCGTCTGGGCGATCGCGAAGGAGGGGATGAGCGCCGCGATGGATCGCCGCGGCCCGAGCGAGGAGTAGTCCTGCGCGATCGCCTTGATCATCCGGGGCGCGCCCATCCACGATCCGGCGAGCAGGCCGATCCCGCCGAACACCAGCAGCGCGAGCAACGACACCGAAAACGGCAGGGTCGTTCCCTGAAACGCGGCGAGCAGCGGGCCGACCGCGAGCCCGACCTGGCTCCCGCCAGCCGAGAACGCCACGAGGCCGCCGAGCGCCAGCAGGAAGTGGCGTTCGGCGCTGTCGACGCCCGAGCTGAGGTCCCAGACGAGCGCGCCTGCGACGAGACCGGCGACGGCGACCGACACGAGTCCCGTCCCGATCGTCGTCGATAGCGGGAGATCCGTCGCCACCGCGGCGGCGATCGACGCCCCGCCGGAGTCCGAGCCGAGAAGCGTGAAGGGGACGTTCGCCACGATGAGACCGACGATCCCGCCGAGGACCGGGACGGTGTAGCGCTCGGGGATCGCCTCGTGGCGGAGCGTCCGCGCGGTGACGTATGCGATACCGCCACCGACGAACGGCGTGAGCAGCCACAGCGTGCCGATCTCGACGTACTTCGGCCAGACGGGGCTGCCACCGAGCCCGAGCCCGACGCCGACGACCGCTCCCGTCACGGTGAACGCGGTGGCGATCGGATAGCCGGTGAAGATGCCGACCGCGACGAGCGCCGCCGCGAGCAGGAGGAGTACCGTCGACGCCGTCGGCGAGAGCGAGATCCCGCCGACCAGTCCTGTGCCGACCGCGTCCGCGACGTTCGCGCCCTGGAGCACCGCACCGAGGAAGCCGAGAATGCCGACGAGAAAGCCCGCGCGCATCACCGAGATGGCGCGTGCGCCCACGGCGGGCGCGAAGGGTGTCGATCCCGACGATCCCGCGCCGATGGTCCACGCCATGAACAGGCTGGCGACGGTCGCGACGACGAGGACGGCTGCCGTTCCGGCCGCGACCATCCGTCAGACCGTCCTCCGGAAATCCGCTCTCGTCGTCGGCACGTCGCCCGCCCTGCCGTCAAACACATTGGTCATGGTGATGCATCGACACCGCTCTCGGTTAAACTGTTGTTCCCGGCGGTCGCGTGGCGAGCCGAAGTTCGCCGGAGCGACTGACGATGCTATAGCAATCAGCATTGATTTCAGAACCTCCATATTACAGGTTGTTGTGTTGTTGAAGCCGATGTGCGAGATGTAGAGGGTGTATCCAGCACCCGTTCCTGGAATGCGATTCATTCAGCTTCCGGCAAATCTGCCAACTGAGTGTCTGGTTGATGACTGCTAGCATAGATCTATCGAGTGGCGATGAGGACACCGACCGACTCAGTAATAATTTCGATATCGGTGAGCGTGAAGCCTGCACCTGCGAGGAGATTGGCGACAGTTCCCATCGGTGGCAGTGTTTCGTAATCGTTTGGGGTCTGCGTCGGCCCGAAGCGCATTTTGTCGGCCACCACTATACAACGAGGATTCAACGCCACGAGACCGTCGATGGCCGTGCGTAATTCGTCCTCGCTCCCTTCATCGTAGGCCATATACAGGGCGTAGCTGGCGACGACGACATTCACAGATTCCTCAATGTTCGGTTCACGAAATGATCCGTGATCGAATGAGACATTCTCGATACTGCGTCTTTCAGCCTTCTCTCGGGCGTACTGGAGCCACTCGTCGTAGATGTCTCGCCCTAACACGTGGTCACACTTCGATGCAAGTTCGAGAGCGACGATACCTGTGCCCGTACCGATATCGACCACGGTATCATCGCGCCCGATTGGAGCGTGCGTGAGAAGAGAGGACAGACACCTCTGGTACACCTCATCTGCCTCGCTGTCCGCATCGTAGTCCATCGGGGTGTAGCCGTGATAGTCGCGTTCCGTGTTGGTCATCGGTACGGCGAATAGGATATGCTGCAGGATAAGGGTCTCAAGAATCATCGTTGACACATTCGGCCGATACATACGCGCCCTGTACCTCTCGCATCATTCCGGATAGTTCTGATAATGTACTAAAAGAGAATATGAGAACTTCCGCTAAACACTACAGCAATCGGAGAAGGATGTACGTCCATACGAACGAAAGCAGTGGTGAACGAGCCAGCGCCAAGCCAACTGACGGCAGATGATTCATCCACCACACAGCTGGACGAGTGTAGCGACGACGCCAGCGCCGATCGAGTGACCTGCAGTCGGATTCACTCCACCACAACCGCTCCCCATCAGGTTCGGGCAACCCACCGCCCGAGCCGGGTTCGAGCGGTTTCATCAACGGGGCAACGAAGTAGAAAATTCTTTCAGCGTGTCTCGTGTCTCACTCGACAATGAGCACGGCACGAGGGTTGCCGATCCGCGTTACCCTCTGGTGTGTCTTCCTCGGGGTCGTCGCCGTGGGCGGCGTTGCCGCCGAACCGGTGTGGCCACAAGAACGCCAAATCGAGACCGAACGCAACGAGTCCGACAACCGACTCCACATCGCGCTCCGATCGGATGGCTCGGCGGACGTCCGGATGAGCTACCGCACCCGGCTCGACGATCCGAACGAGACGGCTGCCTTTCGGCAGCTCCGAGCGAACGCCCGAGCCACCCCGGAACGCTACAGCGAGCGGTTCGCCGAACGGATGAGCGAGGCGGCCGCGACCGCCGAGGTGACGACGGGCCGAGAGATGGCGATCGAGAACGTGAGCGTGCGGACCACGCGCCCGGATAGTACCGTCGGAGTCGTGACCTACACCTTCACGTGGCGTGGTTTCGCGACGACCAACGGCGAACGTCTCGGGGTCGGCGACGCACTCGAAGGGTTCGTCCTCCACGACGGATCGCAGGTCACGATCGCCTGGCCGGACGGCTACGAGCCGGCCACGATACGTCCATCTCCCGACGACCGACGAGCGAACGCCGTCGTCTGGACGGACTCGCCGGCGTTCGAGGAAGACGGCCCGCGAGTCGTGGTGTCCGCGTCGAACACGACCACCGTCGGTTCGTCGGGGGATGCCGATCCGGGTGGCGTGATCCCGAACGCCGTCGAAGACCTCCCGCGTGGCGTGGCGGCGCTCGTGGTGGTCCTCGTCGTGGTCGTCGTTGTCTTCCTCGTCTACCGGAAGAGCGGGACGACGACTGCCGAAACGACTGGAGCCGCGGGGAGCGAAACCGCGGCCACGGTCGCACCCGGGAGCGACTCGATCGACGGAGGCGCGACGAGCGTCGATGGTGGCACCGCCGACGACACGGACGCTACCGAACCGGCGCGCGACGAACCGAACGACGACGCGGCGAAGCTACTGAGCAACGAGGAGCAGGTGCTGCGGGTGCTCGAACGGCACGACGGACGCATGAAACAACAGCAGGTCGTCACCGCGCTTGATTGGACCGAAGCGAAGACGAGTCAGGTGGTTTCCAGCCTGCGTGCCGAGGACAAAGTCGAGGGGTTCCGGCTCGGCCGCGAGAACGTCCTGTCGCTCCCCGAAGATCCGACCGGCGAAGCGGGCTCGAACGGGGATAATTCGGGTTGATTCGGCTGAACGGTACGGGGAGTCTATATCGCCCCACCGCATCGTGGAGTACAGTGACAGCTCGATGACTGATCGACGGCGCGCGGTCGCACTCTCGCTGGTGATCGTCCTGCTTTCGAGTGTGGTATCGGTCGCTGCGCTTGCACCCACGGCTGCGCAGACGGAGCCGACCGATGGGCAGCGGAACGGATCGGTGTCGGGAGCCGAGACACCGGGTGCGGCGTTCTCGATCGCGATCGGTGTTCAGGGCACGGAGACGGAAGCCACGGTCGAGTGTCGAGCACTCGACGCCGCGCTTGCGAACGCGACGACCAACGGATCGGTGGCTGCTGTCGTCGCCGACGAAACACGAGCCATCGCCGAACGGCTCGATGGGCTCTCGACACGCCACAGGACGCTTTCGACACGGAACACGAGCGCCAACGACACGCGTAAAGCGGTGCTTCGCGCGAAGCGGACGACACTCGACTGTCGGCTCGATCGCCTCTCGACAGCAGCGGCGGCCCTCCCTCCCGACGTCCGTTCCGCACACGACATCACCGACCGCAGGCTATCGATGCTCTCGACGCGTGTGAACGCCGGCGGCGAAGGGATCGAAAGCGGTCGTGTGGACAGCAGACACGACGGAACGAACGGCACCGTGACGACAGGTGAGCCACAGCCGCGAAACGCCTCGACGACACAGCTACCCAAAGAGCAGACACCGACCGCGACAGCGACAGAGCTGGAGACACCGACGGAGACGGCGACCGAAACGGCGACAGAAACACCGACAGCGACCGAAACGGCGACAGCCACGAAGACGACGACAGCAACGGCGACGCCGACCCCGACTACGGACCCGACCCCGACAGCGGAATCGACCACCACGGACGACTCGGCGGGCACCGATCGGCCCACGGCATCCGACAAATCACCTGACGACGGTGAGGGCGACACGGAAGAAACGGACGACGATGGCGGGAGCGACACCGACGAATCCGACGGTCGGACGAACGATGAAGGAGACAACGACGACGAGGCGGACAACGACGGGGAAGACAGCGACGACGAGGCGGACAACGACGAAGACACGAACGATGAGTGACTGTGGCCGAAGCGATAGTGTTTAGCGGAAGTCCTCGTACCCCCATCAGACAATCACCTTGTCAGCTGTTAGAACTACCGTGCAAGACAGAGAGAATATCTCGCATCTGATGTCTGCGGCTATCTCTTGTTTCAGAGACTGGCCCTGTAAGCAGGGGAGTGCCTGACGATTGTTGAGTCGGGTAGCAGGATTTCCATAGGTGACAGGGCGTAGATAGCGAATCAGTCCGGATTTCTTGTGAGACACTACTACTACTACTTCAGCGGTTGATGTAGAGTAGCCAGGATCCCACACTGGCAGTGACTGGCAAAACCGTACAGGAGAGGGATAGTCCATTTTCGTCGTACAGCGCATCTATAAGCCGATTCGAGAGAATAGACACCCATAGAGAGAAACACTATGAAACAACGAGTGCTGTTCATTCACGGCGCCGGGGGATACGAGGATGATCAAATATTGGCGACTGATCTGCGTGATGTGCTGGGGACGGCATACAACGTTCGGTATCCGAAAATGCCGGATGGAACCGAGGTAGAGAGATGGAACGAGCAGATCGCAAACGAACTCGCTGCTTCAGATGGCAGGGTGATTCTCGTCGGGCATTCGCTAGGTGGTTCGCTCCTGCTGAAATATCTTTCCGAAGAGACGGTTGAACAACCTGTTGCCGGACTGTTTCTGCTCGCGCCACCCTACTGGGGTGCTGAAGGGTGGGATGTCGACGAGTACACGCTGCAAAACAACGTCGCATCGAAGCTACCCACTGAACTGCCAGTGTTCTTCTACCACAGCCGCGCTGACGAAATAGTACCATTTGCCCACCTTGCGCTGTACGCAGGAAAACTTCCGCAGGCAACTATTCACGAGCGTGATAGCGGCGGACATCAGTTCAACAACGATTTGTCAGAAGTTGCTCGTGACATCAAACGACTGAAGCAGAAGAACTCATAGCGAGACAAACAACTGACTCACTCAGACACGTCTGTAGGTGAACCAGAACCACCGAAGTGGTACTACTCAGATTCAAGTTGCTGCATAAGGCCGAGCATATCGGACTGAGTGGCACTGTCTAGTTGAGGTAGCTTGAGGAATGAGCAGGTCGTAGCGAGTATTGGTCATGAAACTCGGAGACCTGCTCGGAGAGACGTTGNGGCACTGTCTAGTTGAGGTAGCTTGAGGAATGAGCAGGTCGTAGCGAGTATTGGTCATGAAACTCGGAGACCTGCTCGGAGAGACGTTGAACGTGGACTGTGGTGAGGTTTGGGAGAACGAACGCACCCCGACACCCGTCAGGGTGTTCGGGGTGCGTCTCCATTCGATGGGGCTGTCGCTGCGGGAGATCGTCGCTGTATTTGATTGGCTTGGCGTCGATCGTTCCCACGGAGCGGTTTGGAACTGGACGCATACGCTCTCAGAGACCCAGGCTGACCCGCCGACGGCGGAGCCGTCGCGGGTCGCCGTTGATGAGAAACAGATTACCGTCGACGGCGAGAAAAAGTGGCTCTACGCTGCTGTCGACACCGACTCGAAGCTGCTGCTCGATATCGAGGTATTCAGCCGACGCGGGACCGATTCCGCGTCGGCGTTCCTCCACCGACTCACTACCAGACATGAGGTTTCAGATACCGAGTTTCTCGTCGACGCCGGCGGGTATCTGACTGCTCTCGCTCGGCGTGAGTTGAGCGGACAGCTCAACTACAGTGAGCGTAATCTGATCGAGAAGCTGTTTCAGACTGTGGCGATGCGGATCGACCGCTTTCACTCGTTCTGGCGGGGGAGTCCAGCCAGCGCACGGCGCTGGCTGCGACGGTTCAAGCATCACTACAACTACGATCGACCGAATCAAGCGCTCGATGGACGAACACCCGTCGAAGAGGTTCTCAACTAGACAGTGCCNGGCTGCGACGGTTCAAGCATCACTACAACTACGATCGACCGAATCAAGCGCTCGATGGACGAACACCCGTCGAAGAGGTTCTCAACTAGACAGTGCCGACTGAGTCCATGTCTCAATCAGCTGTCTATCCTCGAATCGATTGATTTCGACGGCGAGCATCTCTACTCGTTTCCCGGTCGGCTCCATGTCGCCCATAGGACCTTCGTGGGTCCCGGTCATCGTCCACCGGAGAGCTACCTTACTGCCCTCTTCTACGGCGTCCTCAATAGTGAACTCCATATCCGGGAAGCCCTCTCGGGTCATTCTCACCAATGTTTTGTACAATTCTGGCCCGCGCATCTCCTCGGCAATCTCGCAGTCGTGGATGACGTACTCTGGTCCAACAAGTTCATCCGCAACATCTGGGTTTTCTCCGTTCCATACTCCCTCAAAGAGCCGGTGAAGAATTTCGGTTTGTTTGCTCATGGATTCCCCATCTCCGGTAGCACTGATGCTGATGGACAGTAAATATGTCATCCTAGCAGGTCGGAAGTGACCACTCACGCGAAACCCGGAGCGCGTCGGTCACGCGACGGCGTTCGCTCCCGCACCACGGGACCCTCACGGCCCACGGGGAGCCGTCGGCGCAGGCGGGATAAGTATGAGCGTGGGACGTGCAAGATGCGCGCCCTATATCTTGCACGCCGATTTTAGCAGAGAGCCGATCTGTGATAGTGGAAAGTACGAAGGCTTCAGCTGATCTCTATAGTGAGTGACTGCGACCGAAGCCAGTGAGTGGTTTTCGGAGCGAGGCACGAGAAATCTCGTTCGCGTAGTTCGAGCGCGACGTTCCGATCACGATGGTCCCACGTCGGTTCGTCTGGCGCAGTGATCGCAACAGGAACGGAGCCACTGCGATCCAACTATGCAACTATCCTAATTATTTGGTGCAGGGATTCGACCGAACACGGACAAAAGGGCCGAAATCCGGGTTAATTCGGGCCAATTCGCGCGGATTCGAGTAGACAATCGTCTGACTTGATGTGGGTTCCTGTTGTGCGAACGGTTGCGGCAGCACGCCGCAGAATCGGTCGATGGTGCCGGGCACGCTGGAGTGGGGCTCCGCAGGGGGCCCGCCCGTGACCGGCCGCATCGTGAACATCGGACGCGCTGACGACCGAATCTCACCACCGTGACAACACAACCACTGACGGACGACAGTCGAATCGGCACCCACCGACGGAAACTACGCCGGCTCCACGAGCGGTATCGGAAATACTACCCGTTCGTTGGCTTCCTTGCCGGCCTCGTGGCCGTTGCCGTGGGTGTGAGGACGGCCGTATCGGGAATCGGCACCGCGATGCAGCCGTATCGGTACTTCTTCCAGCTCGTCCTGGCAGCGACGGTGCTCTCGCTGTTTCGCAACGAGTTCGGGGTGCAGACCTACGGGCTGTTCGCGCCGGCCATCATCGCGTTCATCCTCCTCACGCTCGGGCCGCTGTGGGGGCTCGTGATGTTTCTCGACATCTTCGTGCTCGCGCTGGCGACGTACGCCGTGCTTTCCCCCTTCCAGCTCGGGACCGCACCGCGGGTTGCGACGCTGCTCTCCGTGGCCAGCCTCGGCACGCTGTTGGTGTTGCTGTTCGCCGATCACGACTTGCTGCCCAACCTCTTCACCACTGCCGACGTGTTCTTCCCCTCGATCATCAGCGCGTGGTACGCCGATCGGTTCGCCACCGAGGTCGAGGAACGGGGCTGGAGCGTGCCCGCCGTGCAGTTCCTCTGGACGCTCGTGGCCATCGTCGCCGCCTACCTCGTGATCTCGAACCGGACGATCGTGGCGTGGTTCATGAGCACGCCCGAGGCGTGGGTCGGCCTCATCGTCGCCGTCGTACTGGTCGGCTCACAGCCGACGCTCCGGCTCAACGAGTATCGACGGTTCACCGACCATCTCGGGACGAACTCGCTCGACGCCGCCGTCACGACTCTGCAGGTCGGGCTGTACAATCTCCAGTCGCGGCTGTTCGGCTCGCCAGCGGACGGGCCGGAGACGCTCGAAAAGGCGGACGTGCTCCCGAAGAACGTCCGCAAACGGTACATCGAGACGTACAACCCGCCCCACCTCCGGCCGGGAGCCGACGAGAAGGCGATCACGAACAAACGGCTGAACGGGATCGGCATCGGCGCACCGGAGACGTATCTGGTGGCCGATGGTCCGGGAGATCTCGACGACGCCGTCGAGTTCATCCGCGATCACGACGATTTCGTCATCAAGCCCAGCAACGGCTACGGTGGCGAAGGGATCGTCGTCGTCTCCGGCCGCGTCGAACGGGTCGACGACGGCGGGGGCAGGGGAGAGCCGTCGTACGAAACCTCGAAAGGGGAGCTGACACGGACCGAGCTGGGAAACCACGTTCGGCGGATCGTGCAGGGACACTACTCCGGGCTCGATCCCGACGGCACGGCCATCCTCGAAGAGCGACTCGTTCCCGCGGACTCCCTACTCGCTCTCTGTGGACAGGGCGTTCCCGACGTTCGCGTCATCGTCTTCCAGGGCTATCCCGTGATGACGATGACGCGACTGCCGACCGCCGAATCACAGGGCGCGGCGAACCTCCATCAGGGCGGTGTCGGGGTCGGGCTCCGCATCGCCGACGGGACGCCGATCCGGGCCTACCAACAGAGTCGTGATCGGTGGCTGGAGAACCATCCCGACACGGGAGCCGATCTCACTGGATTTACGCTGCCGAACTGGACGGGGATCCTGGAGACGGCAACGCGCGCCGCGGCGGCGTCCGGTCTCGGATACACCGGTGTCGACATCGTTCTGGACGAGGCGAACCGGCCACGCGTCCTCGAAGTGAACGTCCGTCCGGGACTCGGGATCCAGAACACGACCGATGCAGGGATACTGAAACGCCTCGAAACGGTCGAAGCGCTGCCGCGCGAGTACGAGTTCAGATCGACGACCGAGAAGGTCCGACTCGCCATGGAGTGGGACGAGCGCGGGTGGGCGGTGACGGCCGATGAATAGGATCCAACGCCTCGGAGCGGCGTTCGTGATCGCGGGCGCGACGGGGCTGTTGCTCCGGGTCGTCGAGACCGACGTCGCGTCCCCGATCGTGACGTTCGGGTTCCTCCTGGTTCCGATCGCGTTCCTGTGCTTCCTGAGCTACCACGCCGTCGCCTACCTCGGGTACGCGTGACGCAACTCACCGAAACCAATCATGCAACAGAAATCCACAAACACGAACGTGGCAGCGACGAGTCGAAACGCAGCGTCGAAACGGCGGTCGACCGGCGAGCGGGACTGCCGTCCCGGCTGGAGGGGGTGGAACCTCCGACGCGGGGTGTCCTGCTGGATCGCGCTCGTCGTCGTTGTCGGCCTGATCGCCGGGCCGGCAGCCGGAGTACAGCCCGAGCCGCAACCACAGACCCAGACGAACGCGACGGGTGGATTGGCGGAGGCCCCCTCGCCGACAGACCGGGTCAACATCACCTACACGCTCGATCGAAGCCCGAACGAACGGGGTCACGCGCTCGTCACGGCGAACGTCACGCTCCCGTCGGACGTGTCGTCGTTCGACATCAGCCTCCCGTCGGCCGCGACGGTACAGCGAACCCAGGGGTTCGAACGGGACGAGCCCGGAACGATGGGCTGGGAGTGGAACGGATCGACGCGACACGCATCGATCACCTATCTCGCGTCGGTCAACGCCACCTCGGGCGGTGATCTCGAAGGCGTCGCGACCGGCCAGTGGGCGCTGTTCGACTGGCGAACCGTCGGGATCGATTGGGAATCCGAACGGACGGACGACGGAACCGAAACGAGGCCGTCCGAGACCGCACGCGTCGCCGAGCAGGGCGTGGCTGGCCCCAACTTCGCCTACCTGGGTCCCGGTCAGACGTACGACCGGACCGTCGACGGGACGACGATCCGTCTCGTCGTTCCGAAACACGCACAGCCCGCGAACGAACCGCAGGCGATGCTGACGGCGCTCGCGAAGGCCGAGCGATCGCTCCAGTTGAACGCACGGACCACTCACGTCGACGTCTTCGTCGCACCGCCGCCGATCGGCGTCAGCGGTCGTTCGGGTGGAGTGACACGAAACGACCGTCACGACATGCTGGTGCATCAGTCGAAACGCCTCGCGACGCCGGACAACGTCCTCCTGCACGAGTACGTCCACTCGAAGCAGCGATACGACACGACCGACGAGATGGAGTGGATCAACGAGGGCAGCGCCGAGTACTACGGCGCGCTGCTCGCGTACAGACAAGGGCTCGTCTCGTTCGAGACGTTCCGCGATTTCGCGGTGAGCGAGGCGTATCCCGAATCGACCCTCGCCGACCGCGAGTCGTGGTCGTCCTCACGAGTGGCCTACCGGAAAGGGCTGCGGACGTTCACCGCACTGGACGCGACGATACGATCGCGGAGCAACGGAACACGGTCGCTCGAACACGTGTTTCGGCGGCTGAATCAGCACGAGGGCGAGATCACCGACGACGTGTTCGCGACCTACGTCGCCGAAGCAGCGGGCGAGTCACTGACTGCGTGGCTCGACGAACACGTCGAGTCGGCGACGGTGGCGAACGTTCCGACGAGCGAGGCACGATACGGACAGTCAGGCAGCCAAGCGGCGGACACGACCACCGGTTCCGTGACTGCCGCCGTCCTCCGGCCGGCCATCGCGAACGCGCCGCCCGTGCTGTTCGTTGGCGGGATCGTCCTGTTGCTCGCTGGTTGGGCACGGAGACCGCCGGACGGTTCGCGGTAGCGGACACCACCAGCCGGTGGTCTCGACAGCGACACGCCTTCGACCGGACTGGGACCATCCCGGTGACCTATGTACCGCTCTGTGCCGTTCCTTGTCCCTCGTTCCAGCCCCGTACCGATATTATAAAACATCTTAGTGAAACGCTCGGGATCGCCACCTGCATGGTCGATTTCACTCGACGGAACCTGATGGCCACGTCGGTGGCGGCCGCGCTCGGTGCCAGCGTGGCCGGCGTGGCGAGCGCCCAGACGAACGAGGACGAGGACACGCCGATGGCCCCGAGCGTCGACGGTACGATCGAGCGGTTCGCGACGACCGCGCTCGGTGCCGAGGTCACCGGCCCGGAGGTCACGGCGAACGGAACGCTGTTTTTCAGTCTCCAGCACCCGAGCCGGCAGAACGCCGCACCCTACAACAAAGGCGGGATCGGGTACGTGGGCGGCTACGACATCACGAGCGACGGGTTCGACGAGCTCGGCGTGCCGAGCACCGACGAACAACAGGGCGAGGTCAGAGTCGCCGGCGGCGAGTACGTGGTGCTCGCCCAGGAGGGCGACAACATCGGCGACGACGAGGATCTGGGGTATCCGGTCACGCCCAGCGGGGTTTCGCTCGACGAGTACGAGGGCTCGCGGTACACGAACCTCGGCAACAACCCCGACTGCAACCGATTCGTCGCCACGAACGACGCCGAAACCGAGGGCTACCTCTTCACGAACTTCGAGCAGAGCCCCGGCGACGTCAGCCGAATCCCCCTGACCTGGGACGACGACGAGTGGAGCGCCGATCTCGACGGCGCGATGAACCTCGCGAACACCGAGGCGCTCCGGAACCTCGGCGGCACGCGTGTCAACTGCTATGGCGACCTCAGCCCGTGGGGTACCTACCTCTCGGCCGAAGAGGAGTACTCCCACCCACGGCTCTCGCTGACGGCGACCACCAGCGAGATCGTGGAATCGGGCAGCGGGGTCGGACTCCGGGGCGCGGCCCAGTTCTACAACCGCCCGAACCCCGCGGACATCGCGAGCGCCGTCGAGGAGTACTACGGCGACGACGCGTGGTACCCCCAGGGCGCGTTCGCGCTCGGCGGACTCGAACTCCAGGCGTACTATCTCGGGGCCGACGCGGTGGATCAGGACGGCGAGAACACCACGACGCCGATCGAGTCGCCCTACCCCAACCCCTACCGCTACGGCTACATCGTCGACTTCCGCAACCCGACGGCCGACACCCCGGAACCGATGAAGTACTACGTCGGCGGGCGAGCGTCGTGGGAGTGTCCCGACGTCCAGGCCGACGAGAAAACGATGTACCTCAGCTCGGACGGCGACAACAAGGGGTTCTACAAGTTCGTCGCGAACGAGCCGATCCCGAGCTACGACGACCCGATGGACGTCGGGGGA
The DNA here is from genome assembly GCF_000336935.1 of Halococcus salifodinae DSM 8989. NCBI lineage: Archaea > Methanobacteriati > Methanobacteriota > Halobacteria > Halobacteriales > Halococcaceae > Halococcus > Halococcus salifodinae. The sequence continues at coordinate 44,539 of NZ_AOME01000013.1, forward strand.
ACGCTCCACGCGGCGAACGTGACGAACGAGGCCGCCGCGAAGGCGAACCCACCGGGAAAAATCGCCCTCGAACTCGACTGGATTCCGCTCGGGAGCGCGACCAATCGGGAGGTCGAATCGTGGATCGCAGAATACGACGACATCGATCAGGTGGATTACCTCGCACACGCCGACACCGACTGGGGGGAGGATCTCGAAACGGCGCTCGAAGAGGCCGACAAGGAAGTGATCGAGAACGGGAACGAGGACTACATCCTCGACGAGGCGATCGTCGAGTGGGCCGAGCAGTACGAGAACCGCGGTCCCGACCAAATCGATGAGGACCTCCGCCGCGTCCCGTTCCTCGAAACCCGCGCCGCCGCGAAGGAAGTCGGTGCCACAGTAGAATTCAGAAAGAGCGAGGGGATCGACAGCGCCGACGGTGCGGAGCCGGGCGAGTACATCTACGTCGGGATCTCCGAGATCAACGACGGGATGACCGACGACGCGGGCGATCTCCAGCTCGACCGTGTCGACGGCGGGATGGTCTACCGCGCCGAGATCGAGGCCGACTACGACATCTCGACGCTCGAACCCGTCATCGTCGGGCCCGACGCCACCGATCCCGCCGCCGTCGCGGACGACGCGCTGCTCAACGTCGATAACGTGTTCGTGATGGACGACGGCCGCGTGCTCTGCTGTGAGGACGCCGATCAGTTCCGCCGCTCGTACCCGAACGACTGTCTGTACGTCTACACACCCGATGAGGACGGAAACGGCGAGGACGACAGGGGAGATGGGAACGACGGTACTGACGAGGACTTCTACGATCCCCCGGCTGATGACCCCCTGAACGCACGGTTCAGGGACTGCTGTGCCAACACCGTCGGCTCGCCACCCGATAACGGGATCCTCAACCTCAACGTCGTCTACGGTTCGTTCGAGAAGCCGTACGACGTCGAAATCACAGCCACGGGTCTCTCTGCCGAGGAAATCGACGACATCGTCTACGCCGATCCCGACTTCGATCGGACCGGTCTCGACCGGACCGACATCGTCGGCATGGACGTCAGCGGTGTTCCGGTCGGTGAGTACGAGTTCACCGTCAGCGTCGTCGGCGAAGACGCCAGCGAAACCCTTTCGCTCGAAGTCACGGACGCGTAGAGCCAACCACCAGTGGTGGACTGGACCGACTCGGGAGACGAGAAATTCCCGAGGTATCCGATCGAGGACCGCCCGAAACCGTTTTGTACCACCGCTAAATAACACTAAGTGGTATGAGCGAGTTCGAGGCGTTCAGCGAAGTCGGTGAAGCGGAAGTAACACGCGCGATCGGCCAGGAGTGGACCGAGGAGTTCATGGACTTCTCGGATTCGGACGTGATCATCGTGGGCGGTGGGCCGTCGGGGCTGATGGCCGCCAAAGAGCTGTCCGAGCGCGGGGTGCAGACGATGGTCGTCGAGAAGAACAACTACCTGGGTGGTGGGTTCTGGCTCGGTGGGTTCCTGATGAACAAGGTCACGGTGCGCGAGCCCGCCCAGCAGGTCCTCGACGATCTCGACGTCGACTACAAACAGTCCCAAGACAGCGAGGGCCTCCACGTCGCCAACGGCCCCGAGGCGTGTTCGGGGCTCATCAAGGCGGCCTGTGACGCCGGCGCGAAAATGCAGAACATGACCGAGTTCACCGACATCGTGATCCGCGAGGACCATCGTGTCGGCGGGATCGTGATGAACTGGACGCCCGTCCACGCGCTGCCCCGCGAGATCACCTGTGTCGATCCTATCGCCATCGAGAGCTCGCTGGTGATCGACGCCACCGGTCACGACGCGATGGCCATCAAGAAACTCGACGAGCGTGGCGTTCTCGATGCGCCGGGTCTCGAAGACGAGGCCAGCGGGATGGACCAGACCGGCGACGACACCTACGGCGCGCCCGGCCACGACTCGCCCGGTCACGACTCGATGTGGGTCGGCAAGAGCGAGGACGCCGTCGTCGAACACACAGGATTGGTTCACCCCGGCCTGGTCGTCACCGGCATGGCCACCGCCACCACCTACGGCCTCCCGCGGATGGGGCCCACTTTCGGCGCCATGCTGCTGTCGGGCAAGCGCGCCGCCCAGGCCGCCATCGACGAACTCGAGATCGACGCCGCCGACGTCGAAATGACGACCCGCGCCCCCGCCGACGACTGATTACCGAGCGGAGTTTTCACTGAGCCGAGTCGCGCTACCGTCCGAGCGGAGCGAAGCGCACGAATCGGCCCAGCGACCACCACGCGAGCGCGAGGACGCCCGCACCGACCGCGTCCGCGAGGGCGTCAGCGGCGCTCGCCGTTCGATAGGGGATCGACCACTGAACGAGTTCGACGCCGATCCCGAACCCGACCACGAGCACGACTGCGAGAGCTATCCGACTGCTGCCGCGGTCCGACGACACCGACGCATACAGCAGTGTCGCGGTGAGTCCAGCGTACGCGAATGCGTGGGTCCACTTGTCCGCACCCACGACCCCGAACGGTCCCATCGTTGGCGCTGCCGCCGGATCAGGCCTTAGAACCGACCCGACGAGAATGACGGCAGCAACAACAACGACGAGCCCGTAGCGAAGGGAACGGGCAGCGAGGGGCACGCGCACGCTGGTCATGTGCCGCGCACGGAAACGATCGAGAAAAAGCGTGCGATCGCCCGGCACTGAGTACCATCGAGCGATCACTCCGCTGGCTCGCCGAGTGCGAACAGCGTCATTGGGGTTTGGTTCGCCGCCCGTGGCGAGAGGTGCTCGGTCACACGATCGTCGTAGAAAGTGAACCCGCGTCCGCCGAGCGTGCGGTGGGCATAGGTGGCGAGATAGAGCCGGCCGAGACGGATTCCGGCCGCCAGTTGTGCGAGGCGATACCCTCGATTTCCGACCTGCTCGACGATCGCCTCCACATCGGCCAGCAAATAGACGTTCGCCGCAGCGTCGCCGACCACGGACTGATCGAGCGCGAGGTGGCCCGCAGTCTCCCGATCGGTGTCGCCGATCCGTTCGAGAACGTTTTCGGCAGGGTGATACTGGTAGGCTCCGGTCGGAACCCCCTCGACTGCGTGGACGAGACAGTAGCAGTCGACGAGCGTCGACGGCTCGGCCGGTTCGTCCGGCCCGCTGTCCTCGCTGTCCCCGAAACAATCCAGTGGAACGCCACCGAGCGCGCGGTCGAGCACCGTGGCGAATTTTCGGGAACTGATCGGCTCGTGGCTGTATTCGCGCAGCGATCCACGCCGTCCGATGGTGTTTTCGATGGGGCGCGACGACGCAGTGTCCTCGTCGACGGGATCGAGGGCGATTCGGTCGCCATCGCCGGCGCTCCGCGCCGACTGCTTGAGGGACGCTTCGCGTCCCTCGCTGTCGCCGGGAGGGTGGGTGCCGAACGGAGTGGAACCGTCGTCGCCGGCAAATCGTTCGCGCCACTCGACAACAGTCTCGCCGTCCGAAAGCCTGCTCGCTCGCCACACGTCGGCAAGCAACGGGTAGTCAACCGGATCGGACGCGAGTTCGGTCGCCGGATCGATCGGGTCGATGGGTTCGACCGTCCGAGCGTCCGCCTCGGAGTCGTCCCGGCCCACGGCGACGAGTTCGAGGGGAGCCTCGTCGTCGGGATCGAGACCGAGCAAGCGAGCCACCGAGTCGTCGGCGAACCCGGTCACGACCTCGGCGCGGTGGCCGGACGCGTGCGCGACCGCGAGCAGGTTCGCGAGGATCGTCCCGGAGTCCCAGAACGCGTGGCGGTAGGTCCGGTTCCGATACTTCCACGCGTTGCGCCACCACTCCGAGGTCGCCACGATCGTCACGGGTGCGTCGGCGATCCCTCGATAGTCGCCGGCCGCATCGGCCAGCACGCCACGGTAGTCGCCCTCGCGCAGGACGTGAAACTCGTCGGTGTCGGGGTCGTAGTGGTAGACGCCGGCATCGATCCCGTCGGCGCCATCGCTACCGTCGAGATCGCCGGTGATCGCGTACAGATCGACATGATAGAGCTTGCCGGTGCAAGCGGCTGCGCGGAACGTCGCGGTCTCGCCACGGACTTCGAGTGTCTTCGTCACACCGGCGGCGTAGTGACAGAGTGTCGTGAGGTCGATTGGGTCCGTGTCGCCGTCGGGCGTCTCGTTCGGCTCCGCGGTGGCGGTCGCGATAGCCTGTAGTGCCGGCGTTTCGGGTGGCGTCGAGACCGTTCCGAGCGAACGCCGGGGGAGATCGACGTACTCCTTCGACGGCCGCGGCCGGTTCGCAAAATCGAGTTCGAAGTCGTCCGCGCGCAGCTCGCGCGGCGAGTGTTTCGTTCGCTCGTGGTACTCGCGGGCGTCGACCATTGCTCCATCGTTGATCCAACGGCGACAAACCCTTTCGGGTGGTCGCCATCGGCGGGACCGTGGTGAACCACGCGACCGCAGCCGCGCTGCCGACCGCAAGCATTTCGCCGCGCGACCCGGACATCGAGTCATGATGGAACGAGTCACGCTGTACCGCGCGCCCACCACTACGGCCGACGCCGATGCGATCGCCGCGTGGCTCCGCGGGCGTGTGGACGCCGACGTGACGGTTCGTGACCGGTTTCTCGATCGCCACGCGGACGACGATCTCGCCGAAGCGTTCGCGCGGGCGCGAGTGCTCGATCCCTACGAGCGCGAGACGGGCAACGAGATGCTCGGCATCGTGCGGTACGAGGAGCGCGCCATCGACCACCCCGAACGCGCGGGCGGGGTCATCTACGACGGCCAGCAAGCTCAGCGCGCCCTGGGTGCCCGGCTCCCTGCCGACGAACGCGGCCTCGATCACCTCCACATCCCGCTGCTCGACCGCGTGATCGGGACGTGGGGCAACCACGATAAACGGTGGCACAAGCGGGTGAACGTCCTCGGCCAGCCGGCCCTGCTCTCGGTTCCCGGCCTGTTCGAGGCCCCGGCCAAACCCGAAGCCTACTATCAGGAACAGCAGCGCCACGCCATGCTCTCGGGCGATGCGCCGCCGCGCGAAGTTCTCGAAAACCAGGTCGACGGCGAGTTTCTCGTCGAGGACGACCCACGAGCCACCGAGGCGCTCAAAGGCTACGTCCTCCAGGCGGTCGAGTATCTCGACACGGGATCGGCCTTCTGTGACGACGAGCGGTGCCGCCTCCACAACGCCCACCGCCAGCCCGGTGTGATCGCAGCCCAGCTCAGCGAGCGCGAGTTCTGCGAGACCCACGCCGAACGGTACGGATAGCGCCCGCCGCGGTCACTCGTCGGGTTCGACGACCCGGCCGCTCGACAGTCGAACGAATCCCACTCCGAACGTCTCGTCGAGGCGATCGACCGTCCGATCGTCAAGCGGCTGTCGGGCGGCCGCAACGCGCTCGTCGAGCAGCTCCCACGGCGGGTTCTCGTAGCGCAGCTGGGTTGCAGGCGGTGTACTGGCGGCGACGAACAGCCGAAACGCGGCGTCGAGCGGACGGGCCCGCGACTGGGTGCTCCGTGCGGCGTCAAGCAATGCGATATGGCCGCCCGGCCGCACGAGATCGAGCCACCCCTCGACCGACTTCGCCGGGTCGGAGAGCATTCCGACGACGAAGCTCGACAGCATCGCATCCACGGGCCCGGTGACTGGCGGCGCGGTGGCGTCGCCGTGGACGAGGTGGACGTTCGTCCAGCCCTTACGCACGACGCGGGTGGCCGCCCGATCGAGCATTCCCCGAGTAAAATCGACGCCAACCACCGTCCCACCTGCACCGACTCGCTCGCGGAGATACGAGAGATTCACACCGGTTCCACAGCCCATTTCGATCACGGTGTCACCCGCCGAAAGATCGAGGCTCCGGGCGGCCTCCTCGCGCCACGAGCCGACGCCGGGGAACGTGGCGATGGGATCGTAGAGCCGCGCCCACCGGCCGTAAAACGACTGTGCCGCATCCACTGCGGAGTTCAATTTCCAGTCCAATCGGTGTCGAGTACCGCGTAGTCGTAGGTATCGAGGTATTCTCCGTCGGCGAATGCGCCATCCGTATGCTCCCCCTCTCTTGCAAAGCCGAGACTATCCAGTATCCGAATCGAGCCATCATTCGTTTCGAGGACACCTTCGGCAGTGATTCGGTGTAGATTCAACTGCTCGAACCCATGTGAGATGAGTGATCGCGTCGCATCCGTCCCATACCCCTTCCCTTGTTGCTCCGGGGTCAACCAGAGCCCGACTTCTGCTTCACCGACAGTGCGGTCAGTGATCCAAAGCGAAATATGGCCGGCCCGTTCCCCATCGGCGCAGACGATGAGTCTGAGTGCGTCGTCATCAGTGCTTGTTTGCTCGAAAGCGGCCTCCTCATAGGTGAGATTCTGTGGAGCTTCCGTTCCCAACACCGTCCGAAGTCGTGGGTCGTTTACGTGATCCCGCCGAAACTCGGCGTCGCCGCGCTCCCGCGTTCGGAGCGTCACCCGTTCGCCTTCGATGAAAACAGCGCCCGTCATACGAATCGAACGAGTGGCTCTCGGATCGTCTTTTCGGTGGCTCGGACGATCGAAGTATCGTCGGACCGGATCAGAGGAGGTCGCGGACGTGCTCGGCGGCCGTCTCGGCGTCGGGCGCGAGCAAGTACGTGATCGGCTCGATCCCCATCGCACCGGTCTGGTAGAGCACGTCCGCCTCGGCGACCGCGACGCTCGCGATGGCTGACTCGGTGTCGGTTTCACCGTCGAATTCGACGGTTTCGAGCCCGAGTGACCCGAGTCGGTCGCGGAGTTCGGCGTCGTATCGGAGGTTGAGCGCGGCGCGGGCGTCGGAGCCGTTCTGCCGCGCGGCGAGCAACACGCTTGCGACGTGGCCCGAGACGCCGAACTCGGGATCACCCGGCACCGTGGTCCGGCCCTTCACGTCGAAAATTCGACCGGGGACGCCCGCGACGTCGTCGATCCCGTCGGCGTCGGGGGTACACTCGACGAGATTGGAGCCGACGTTCGGGATCAGCCCCGCGAACCCGCTGGTGGTTTCGAGGGTGCGGAGCCCGCGCCGGACCGACGATCGGGTGCGCTCGGCCGCCCGGAGCGCCCCGTCGGGGTCGTGGACGTCGTAGCCGCTGTTCTCGGCGAGTCCCGGCACCGCTTCCTCGTGGAGCCGCGCGAGCAGGTCGCCGCGTTCGAGCCGCCGGATCAGGATCTCGACCTCGACCAGCGCGCCCACCGGTGTCAGATCGCCGGTCGCGAGCCCGTCGGCGAGTTCGTCGGCGAGTTCGCGAACCCGATCGTCGTTCAATACTGCTTCGTTCCGAGCGACTCCGCCGTGGGCGTACTTCGAGACCGCGGACTGACTGATGCCGAGGATCGACGCGACCTCGCTCTGGGTGAGATCGCGCTCGCGCAGACGCTCCGCGAGCATCGAGCGGAACGTGGGAAGGAACTCCTCGACGACGAGCTCCTCGACGAACTTCATCGGCGCTCGCCTCCCTCGTGTCGCGAGTCAGCCGGCGTGTTTCGGCCGTCTGCGTCGTGGGATCGGTCGTCGGCGTCGGGTGATCGGTCGCGAGCGGTCTGGTGGCCACCGAACTCGTCGTCGCCACCGATGCGGGAGGCTTGCGGACCGGCTTGATCCTGGTACTTCGAGCCGCGCTCGGAGCCGTAGGGCCGGTCGGCGGGGGTTTTGAGCTCGGTGAAGATCACCTGCGAGATCCGCATTCCCGGGGTGAGTGCGACGGGCGCAGTCCCCAGATTCGAGAGTTCGAGCGTGACCTGGCCCCGGTAGCCCGGATCGACGATCCCCGCGGTGGCGTGGATCACGACGGCGAGCCGCCCCAGCGACGACCGGCCCTCGACCCGTGCGATCAGGTCGTCGGGGACCTCGACGCGCTCGACGGTCGTCCCGAGCACGAAATCGCCGGGATGGAGGATGAACTCTTCGTCCGGCTTGACGTGGGTTTCGGTGACGTACTCCTCGATTTCGTTTTCGGAGTCGGGATGGATACAGGGGATGTTGGTGCGCTGGAACTCGAGGAACTCCCGGCCGAGCCGGAGGTCGACGCTCGCGGGCTGGATCTGGAGATCGGGGTCGTCGAGCGGCTCGACGACGAGGCTGCCCTCGTCGAGCCGGCGGTGGATGTCCGCATCCGAGAGGATCATGCTCGGTATGGACGGCGGCAGCGGCCTAAACCTTCCCGTCGAGTTCGCGCAAGCACAACCGTTTCCCGTCGGCTCTCGATACCATAGAGGAGAATGGTAGCACTCGGGAGCGGGCCGTCGACCGATCGCACGCGGGTCGGCTGGTGGGCGTTCGTCGTCGCTCTCGCCGCCATCGCGGGCTACGTCGCGTACTCGTTCGTCGGCATGGTGGTGCTTGGCGTGTTCGGCTACTACGCGACACGGCCGATCTGTCGCCGGCTCGCCCGTCGGATCGATTCGGACGGGATCGCGGCGGGTGCGACGGTGCTGCTGGTCGTGATTCCGATCCTCCTGCTCGTGGCCTATGCGGGGTTCAACGTCTTCCAGCAGCTCCAGGGGGCCGTCGGGGCGAGCGGTGGCGGGGCGTTCGGTGGGGTCGTCGATCTGAGCGTTCTCCCACCCGAACAACAGGAAACGGCGCGGACGCTCCTCCAGAACCCCCGCCAGGTGGTGAGCCAGCCCCAGCAGGTGGCCGGGACGGCGCTCTCCGTGGGCGCACAGGCGTTCAGCGCGGTCGCCGGCGGACTCGTGCTCGTCGGCCTCGCGCTCACGCTATCCTTTTTCCTGCTTCAGAACGACGACCGGCTCGCCGGCGGACTCGAAGCGCTATTCGGCGGCCGGGACACTGTGGCGTACGCCTACGCCACGGCGGTCGACGAGGACCTCGAATCGGTGTTTTTCGGCAACCTCCTGTTCGTGATCGTCATGGCGGTCATCGCGGCGGTCGCCTACGAGGCGACCAATCTCCTCGCGCCGGGGAGTCTCCACGTGCCGATGGTGCTGGTGCTGGCGGTGCTGACAGGGTTCACCAGCCTCATCCCGGTCGTCGTCGGCAAGGTGATCTACCTGCCGGTCGTGGCGTATCTCGGCGTGCAGGCGCTCCAGACGGGTGGCGGCGCGTTCGCGTTCGTCGCCGGGGCGCTCGTCGTCTACTTCCTCGTGCTCGACATCCTGCCGCAGACGTTCCTCCAGCCGTACATCACCGGCAGACAGCTCGACATGGTAGTGATGATGTTCGCGTATCTGCTGGGACCGATCCTGTTCGGCTGGTACGGTTTCTTCCTGCTCCCGATCGTGTTCATCGCGATCCTCGAACTCGTCCGGATCGTACTCCCCGAGCTCGTTCGGGGCGAGCCCCTCACACCCACCGTATCGCTCGGCGAGGGCGTCGGGGCCGACCCACGGTCGGCACGCGACGACGTTCCTGCTGATGACGCGGCCGACGAGACGGCCAACACGGACGAGGAAGTCGACGACCCAGCCGGCGCAGGCTGACACCCGCTATCGAGTAGTCAGCCCTATACCCGCAGCCACCCCGTCTCGGGTATGAAACAGGCCATCGTCGCGCGCACCGATCTGGGAATGGGAAAGGGGAAACTCGCCGCCCAGGTCGCCCACGCCTCGCTGTCGGCCTACGAGGACACCGGCTCGCGCACGCGAAACGAGTGGAAAGGCTCGGGACAGAAGAAAGTCGTTCTCAAAGGAGACGGCGAGCGGACGTTGTTCGAGCTCGCCGACCGGGCCGAGCGCAAGGGGCTGCCCCATGCCATCGTCCGCGATGCGGGCCACACACAGGTCGACCCCGGCACGGTGACCGCGCTCGCGGTCGGGCCGGGCAAGGAGAGCGTCGTCGATGGGGTCACGGGCGACCTCTCGCTATACTAACCCACCTTTTGCTGTCGTTCGGAAGGCGCTCCGCGCCTTCCGTGATGACGAGACGCCGAAGGCGTCTCGAACCACGCTCGTTCGCTCCCTCCGGTCGCTCACTCGCTGGCAAAATGTGGATCAAAAGCCCGCGTCACCCCCCTCGCTTCGCTCGGGGATTCCTCGGCCCGCTCGCTCACTCCGTTTGCTCGCGATACGAATCACATACTCTTCCGCTACCGCCCCGCGACAGCCACACACCTCCCCAACCGATTCCCTCGTTTCGCTCACTACGTTCATTTCGCTTGGTCATCCCTCGCGCGCTCTCCGGCCTTCGGCCGGATTCACCGCGCGCCACCGTCCTCCTCCCACACAATCGAGAGTTCGCACCGGCAAAACGGGCGACGGGCCGACCACAACGCACTTACTGGCACCCGTCGGAACGCGCGCCATGAGGAGGATTCACCGGTGTGGGTAGTGATCGATTGATGCGCGAGGCCCACCCCATCGAACGCGCGGTCGGCATCAGCCACTACGTCAGCGACGCCGATGGCACGGGTGGACGGCTCCGCACCCGGCCCGCGGATTTCCGGGTTCGCGAGATCGAGCGTGAGGGATTCGAGCCGATCGACGCCGACCCCGACGCGTACCCGCACGTCGTCTTCCGGGCGACCCTCCACAACTGGGACACCAACGACTTCGTCGGTGCGCTCTCGAATCGCCTGGAGAGCAGCCGTGAGCGTGTCTCGTGGGCAGGAACGAAAGACAAGCGTGCCGTGAGCACCCAGCTGTTCTCGGTCGATGGCGTCGACCGGGCGGCACTCGTCGATGCGGCGGCAGGCCTCGACGACGTCGACTGCACGATCGTCGGTCGATCGGGGCGTGCGCTCCGGTTCGGCGATCTCGCGGGCAACGCCTTCGAGATCGTCGTCCGCGACGCCGAAACCGAACCCGTGACAGCGATCACCGACGATCTTCGGGCGTTCGGTGGCGAAAACGACGGTGACGACGAAACGGGTTCCAACGGTGGCGTGACGGTCGGCGTCCCGAACTACTTCGGCCAACAGCGGTTCGGCTCGCTGCGGCCCGTGACACACGAGGTCGGCCTCGCGATCGTCCGGGGAGACTGGGCGGGGGCGGTGCTTGCCTACGTCGGCAACCCTCACTCGAACGAGCCGGACGACACCCGCGAGGCGCGGACGTTCGTCGAACGCGAGTTCCGAATCGACGACGAGGATGCGGAAGCCGGAACAACGACCCGTGTCCGCTCGGACGGCTGGGAAGTAGCGCTGGAGCGCCTCCCGAACCGACTCGGGTTCGAGCGCTCGATGGTCCACCGGCTGGTCGAGAACGGTGCACAGAGTCGAGAGGATTTCCGGGCGGCGATCGAGGCCGTCCCGAGCAACCTCCAGCGACTGTTCGTCAACGCCGCCCAGTCCTCGCTGTTCAACCGAATCCTCTCGGAGCGGCTCGCACGCGGCCTGCCGTTCGGCCGTGCGGTCGCGGGCGACGTCGTCTGCTTTGCCGATCCTGACGCGCCCGACGAACTCCGGGTTCCCGACCCGGATCGGAGCCAGCGCGCAACCGAAGACCGGGTCGATACCGTGAACCGCCACGCGGCGCGCGGCCGGGCGTTCGTCACCGCACCGCTCGTGGGGACCGAAACGGAGCTGGGCGATGGGGAGCCGGGGGAAATCGAGCGCGAGGTGCTCGACGAAGCCGGGATCGCGCCCGCCGATTTCGATCTCCCAGGGTCTTTTCACTCAACGGGGACTCGCCGGGCGGTGCTCGTCGAGTGTGATCTCGACATCGAACGCGATCCCCTCACCGTCGATTTCAGTCTGCCGAAGGGGTCGTACGCGACCGTGCTGCTCAGAGAGTATCTGAAGGTCGATCCCGTCGATCTCGGGTGAGAACGACCGGTTTATCCGCCGCGTCGCCGAATCCCGCGCATGGAGTGTGGCCGGTGTGGCGCGCGACTCGACCGAGCGGGCGACTTCTGTCTGACCTGTCGGACCGCGAGCGTCGACAGCGTGGTGCTTGACTGCGGACGCGAGCGCGCCACCGCCACCAGCCTCGCCGACGACGAGCGTGTCGGGACGTGGACGGTCACGACGGTTCCCGAAACGGGCGAAAACCGGCCGCGCGAACTCCGGAACTTCGCGGGACGGATCACCGACGAGATCCACCGCAAGCGCCCCGAGACCGTCTACGCGACCGGCGACCGCGAGGTGCTTCGTGCGGTGCGGGCGGGGCTTCACTACGACCTTCGACGGATCGCGGACCCGGGCGACGACCCGGTCGCGACCGTGATCGAGCGCGCGGACGAACCCACGCTCGCGGTGGTCGAGACGCCGCCGCGCGAGAAGCTCGGTGGAGCGCACTCGACGCTGGTCGGCGGCCGGACAGGTCGAGACGCGATCGGTGTCGCTGCCGATCACCCACACGTGAAGAAGGTGATCCCGGGACCGATCGACGCCGGCGGACGCGGGTCGCGGACGGGTGTTCGCGCGAAGGCGACCCGGGCCGATTCGACCGGCAACGTCCGCTTCCTCATCCGGGACGGATCGAGCGTGCAGGAGGTTCGGGTGGTGACGACCGCCGCCGACCGCGATCAGGGCGAGCGGGTGCGCGAGGACTTGAATCGTGGGCTCGCCGACGCCGACCTGCGAGAGTGACCACGGGAAGAACACGAAGGGTTTTACTCGCCCCTCGGCGTAGTGACGTCACCATGGGTAATCAGGAAGTCGGGAGTGCGGGCCGGTTCGGCGCACGCTACGGTCGCGTCTCGCGCCGACGCGTCGCCGAGATCGAGGCCGAGATGAACGACGATCACGGCTGTCCCGAGTGCGGCGAGGACGCCGTCGATCGAACCGATACGGGGATCTGGGAATGCGGCAAGTGTGGCCACACCTTCGCCGGCGGGGCCTACCGGCCCGAGACGCCCGGCGGGCAGACCGTCGAGCGCTCGATCCGGGCCGCACTCGCCGACGAGGGTGCAGACGACGAATGAGCTACAAGTGTTCGCGGTGCAAGCGCGACGTCGAACTCGACGACTACGGCGGTGTGCGGTGTCCGTACTGCGGCCACCGCGTCCTGCTGAAAGAGCGCAGCCGCGACGTCAAAGAGATCGACGTCGAGTAGTGACCGAGCGCCACGAGACCCTTCTCACGTTCGAGTACGACACCACCGCGCGAGCCACGACCGTCGCGGCGAGCCTCCGTCCCGAGATCGACGACATCGAGGGCGACCGCACGCGGGCCAGCCTCACGCGCGATGGAGGATCGGTTGAGATCACCATCGAGGCGGCGGATCTCGTCGCGCTCCGTGCCGGGCAGAACACGTGGCTGTCGCTGACGGGGGTCGCGGAGCGGTGTGCGGCGTTCGGCGATTCGCACCCGGACGGCGGGTGAACTGAACGGTACCATCGGGCACGACGAGGACCGACTGGCGACTCGGCGGGAGAGTGCTTATTCGTCCCTGTGCTGACGACAAGACATGCGATTCGTCAAGGTGTCCGTTCCGGCCGGAAAGCGTGCGGACGTGCTCGCTGCACTCGATGAGGCGGACGTCGACTACGCGATCGCCGACGAGTCGGACGACAGTGACTACGAAGCGGTCGTCTCGTTCCCGCTCCCACAGGACGCCGTCGAGCCGACGCTCGATCGCCTCCGTGCGGCCGGCGTCGCCGACGACGCCTGGACCGTCGTTCTCGACGCCCAAACCGTCGTTTCGGACCGTCTCGATCGACTCCGTGAGGATACCGACCGAGCCGCGCGGCAGGGCCGCATCGCCCGCGAGGAACTCAGGACGGCGGCCGCAGACCTCGCTCCAAAGCGCTCCGAGCGCTGGTCGTACGTGGCGATGACCGCCGTCAGCGCCATCGTCGCCGTCGTTGGCCTCCTCCAGAACTCGGCGGCCGTGGTGGTCGGATCGATGGTGATCGCGCCGCTGATCGGCCCGGCAATGGCCGCTTCCGTGGGCACGGTTATCGACGACCGCAAGCTGGCGACGCGGGGTGTCGGGTTGCAGGTCATCGGTCTCGGTCTCGCGGTCGTGAGTGCGGCGGTGTTCGCCGCGGTCGTTCGGTTCGTGGGGCTGATTCCACCGGGGACCGATATCACGTCGATACCCGAGATTCAGAGCCGTCTCGCGCCAGATTTTCTCTCGCTTGCGGTCGCGCTCGGGGCTGGCGTCGCCGGCGCGATCAGCCTCACGACGGGAGCCGGCGCAGCGCTCGTGGGCGTGATGATCGCGGTCGCGCTCATCCCGCCCGCCGCGACAGTGGGTATCGGTCTCGCGTGGGGCCAGCCGCTCGTGAGTCTCGGCTCGGGAGTGCTCGTCCTCGTGAACGTGCTCTCGATCAACCTCGCTGCACTGATCGTGCTCTGGGTCATCGGCTACCGACCGCAGGACGCGCTTCGACTGGAGGAAGTCAGAACCACACTCGTGCAGCGTGCTCGTGTCCTCGCACTCGCGCTCGTCGTCCTCTCGGTGTTTCTCGCCGGCGTTACGTATCTCACCTACCAGTCCTCGCAGTTCGAACAGCAGACCGAACGCGAGGTCCATGCAATGCTCGACGAACAGCCGTATCGGGACCTCACGCTGTTGGATGCCTCGATCGGATCGAGCGAAACGGCCATCGCGTTCGACGAGGCGGGCCTCGCTGCCGGAGGACCGATCAACGTCACCGTGACGGTCGACCGGCCACCGGGCAGCGATTATCCCGCGTTCGCCACGAGGTTGGACCGCCGACTCACGCGGAGCACCGGACGCAACGTGATCGTCGAGGCGCGATTCATCGACGCTGCCGGAACCGGCCCGACACGGTCGGCGAACGTCACCGGCTCGTGAGCGCACAGCGGCCTCGAACGATCGTTCCGCCAACGGGGCCGACCCGAGATCGGGAGATCGTATCGAGGCGACGAGATATCGGAAACATCGATCTCGCGCCGACGACGAAGCATCCCACGACGAGAAGCGGGGGTTTTTCCCTCCGGCCGCCGAGGTGACGGGTATGCAAGGTAACCTGCCGCCGGAAGCACAGGAGAAAATCGAGGAGCTTCAGGATCTCCAGGAGAGTGCCCAGCAGGTCGCGGCACAGAAACAGCAGGCCGAGACTCAGCTCACCGAGTCCCAGACCGCACTCGACGAGCTCGACGACATCGACAGCGCCACCACGATGTACCGCGAGGTCGGCGAGCTCCTGATCGAGACCGACTACGACGAGGCCGAGGAAGACCTCGACGACAAGGTCTCCAGCCTCGAAGTCCGCGTCGAGACGCTCCAGAAACAGGAAGAGCGCGTGCAGGAGCAGTTCGAGAGCCTCCAGAGCGAGCTTCAGCAGATGCTGAGCGGTGGCGGCGGTGGCGGTCCCGGCCCGGCGGGCGGCATGGGTCCCGGCGGTCCCGGTGCGGGCGGGTAGATGCCGACCGAAGACGAGGTGGTAACGACGGCCAGCGAGGCCGCCGAAGGCATGATCTTCTCGCGGTACAAGCGATCGGCAGTCCGTGATCTCGACATCACCGTGGGGTTCGAGGACGGTATTCTCGACATCGACATCTACCTCAATCCACCCGACGATGCAGAGCCCGATCCCGAAGCAGTCATCGAGAACGCGATCGTGGCGGCGGAGTCGGCAGTCGACGAGCTGTTCGCCGACGAGTGACGGATCGCGGTGCGGTTACGGCGCGGTAGCGGGTCGCGGCCCACGGTGCGTCGCGGTTTGCAGTACGGCGGTGCGGTGGCGGTTCCTGGCGTCTCGACGAACATCGTGAGCTGAGGCTCAAAAGAGCAAGCTCTCCTGGTGGATGAAGGGCGAGGGCGCGAGTGCAACGAGCGCCCGAGGGCTTCGGCGGTGCTGTGCGGTGGCGGTCGCGGTGCGGTGGCGGTCGCGGTGCGGAAAGCGCCAGTAGTTCTACCGCGAGCGCCTTCGGCGCTCGCGGGTGTTTTTCATGAACGTTTTTGCAAGNCACCCCCCCCCCCCGCAGTAAAAAGGTTCAGGCGACGAAAAAGAGGAGCACGCTCACCGCCATCAACGCGAGGACGAGGGCAGCGGCGAGCGCGCCGCCCATCCCGATCATCGCGTTGGCGTGGCTGGCGAGCGCCTCGGTCCGGTCGTTGCCGAACACCGTGACGCGGGCGCGCTCGGTCGCCATCCCGGCGGCGACGGGTTCGCGATCGTCGAGCGCGTCACCGACGAGGGTCTCGATCCGTGCCCTGAGTTCGTCGCGGTCGATCGCGCCGCCGACCTGGTTGGTCGAGTCGACGGTGTTCACGACGTGAGTGTCGGTGGTGAGCACCTCGGCGGTGTCCACAGGAAGGGAATCGACGATCGCATCGCGGAGGCCCGGTTCCATGTTGTTGCCGTCGATCAGCACGTAGGCGGTGGTGTCACCGCCGACGTCGAACACCGCGACACGGATGCCGAGCGGGCCGATGCCGTCAGTGGGCTCCCACGGCGTCTCGTCCCACGCGACCCCGAGTTCGAGGGTCGCTTGGGGTGCGTCGGTGAGATCGCTGGCGAGCCTCCCGGCGGCCTCCATCAGATCGAACGACCGCTGGCTGCCGGGAACCACGTGACCGAGATCAGGGCCGTCGAGCCCGTTGTTGGAGTTGTGCGCATCGGCGAGCATCACGTCGGCGAGCCCGCGTGAGCGTGCCTCCGCGGCCGTCGAGAGTCCCACGGAGTAGTCGATGTCGTCGGCGAATCCCGGGGCGTACGTCGCCACGAGCAGCGCGCTGTCACCGATGGCGTGGCCGGTCACGGTGGCCTCGCCGACGGTCGCGCGCCGACTCGGGGTCGCAGTCTCGGTGTACTCGATGCGCTCGTGGGCGCGCGAAACCGCGTCGAGCACCGTATCGACTTCGCGTTCGGTCACGAGGTTGAAGTCGTGGCCGGCGGTCGCGTGTGGCGGGAAACCGAGCCCGTCGGCGCTCTCGGCGACCCGCTCGGGGAGGTTGCCGCCACCGATCTCACCCATCGGTCCGGGATGGATCATCGGGAGGACGAACCGCGCTTTCTCGGTGCCGTCGGGCCGGCGGGCCGAAAGCACCGAGACGGGAACGATCGCCTCCTCGCCGAGCGACTCGAAGAACACCTCCAGCTCCCTCGTTCCCTCGGCGATGTGGCCGACGAACCCACGGAGGAAATCGAGGATGCTCACGCCGAGGCTCCGTCGCCACGGCCGGTCGATTGCGGCGACGAACACTCGGACGCCGACGGCGTAGAGGGCGCAGGTCAGCCCGAGCAGCGCGAAGTCGAGCGGTTCGACCGCCTGGAACTCCGCGGGGCCACGCGTCGGTCGGGAGAGAAACGAGCGCACCAGCGGGCCGCCGACCTCGACGAACCGCATCGTACCGCTGTAGACGAACACGAGGAGCGCGACCGTCGCGGTCTGGATGCTCGCGGGAACGCTCGCGGCGAGCAGCGATTTGCGCGAGATCGCCATCACGGCAAGCAATCGGAGCGCGAACACCGCCGCCAGCCCGATGGTCAGCGCGTCGAAGACGAACCCCTGACCGAGCGGCGTGAGCAGCGCGACGAGCCCCGCCACGACGAGCACGACGACGAGGAGGAGCTCGGACACGAGCGCGAGCAGGGAGGCACGGTTCGGCGTGAGCTGCCCACCGAGCCGGCGGTCGACCGGTGGTGTGAGCACCGCCGCCACGACGGTCGGGATGCCGATGAAGAACACCCCTTGCCACGCGTCTTCGAGAACGAACCGCGAGTCGAACGCCACGACGCCCGCGAGCGCGGCGACCACCAACGCGAACCCCAGACTCGCGTACCACCGCGGTGCGCGGAACACGTACCGCGAGAGCGCCGCGAGGTCGCCCTGCGTGGCCGTCATTGGCGGTGACACCACACGAGAGCAGGTAAAACCCCACTACTCGCCGGCAGGTTAGGACTCACAGATGGCGCGGAAGTTTGCGAAGACCGCCTCGCCCTCCGCGGTGTGGGCGACCTCGGGATGCCACTGGACGCCGTAGAGTCCGCGGTCGGGATCGCTCATCGACTCGATGTCACAGACGTCGCTTCTGCCCGTCCGGACGAACCCTTCGGGAAGTTCGACCACCTCGTCGGCGTGGCTCGCCCAGACCCGGGTTTCGGGCGCAAGCGATCCCACGAGCGGATCGTCGGCATCGTCGATGTCGACCGTGACGTCGGCGTAGCCACCGTAATCGCCGGCACCGACCGCTCCGTCGAGCTCGTCCGCGATGACCTGCATCCCCAGACAGATCCCGAGAACCGGGACACCGAGATCGAGGTACTCGTCACACCGACCGCTCTCGTCGATCGACGGACCGCCAGAGAGCACCAGCCCGTCGGCGTCGATCTCGTCAGGTGCGGTGGTGTTGTCGACGATCTCGGTCTCGACGCCGATGTCGCGCAACGCCCGGCCCTCGAGATGCGTGAACTGGCCGTGGTTGTCGACGACGACGATTCGTGTCATTGCTGGCTGTTGGTGAGAGTCGCCTAAAAGCCCCCTGAAACCGCCCGAACAAGGGGAACGATACGTCGTCCCGTGGTCCTAATATTGAACAGTATGCACAGGTATGTCGTAATAGCATCAGTATTATTAAGATGCAGCCCGTGAGCCGAGCCAATGCAGACTGCCGACAGCACCGCGGCGCGCACAGCAGCCGACAGCCACTGGCGAGGGAATCGCTGAAATGGCGGCAGCAACCGCCGAGACCGACGAGAGAGAGGACGAAGAGGAGCCCGAATCAGCGCGCGAGACCGCCGAACACCAGCTCGAACGCGCGGCCGCGCAGCTCGACATCGATCGGAACGTCGTCACCAGACTGTCGAACCCGACCCAGGTCCACCGGGTGTCGGTGCCGATGGAGCGCGACGACGGCACCGTCGAGGTCTTTACGGGCTACCGCGCCCAGCACGACAGCGTTCGCGGGCCCTACAAGGGCGGCCTTCGCTATCATCCCGGCGTCACCGACGAGGAGTGCGTCGGGCTCTCGATGTGGATGACGTGGAAGTGTGCGGTGATGGATCTCCCCTTCGGCGGCGCGAAAGGCGGAATCGTGGTCGACCCGAAGTCGCTCTCCGGCGACGAAAAGGAGCGACTCACCCGGCGGTTCGCCCAGGAACTCCGGAACGTCATCGGACCGACGCGGGACATCCCGGCCCCCGACATGGGCACCGACGCCGAGACGATGGCGTGGTTCATGGACGCCTACTCGATGCAGGAGGGCGAGACGATCCCCGGCGTCGTCACCGGCAAACCGCCCGTCGTCGGCGGGAGCTACGGTCGCGAGGAGGCCCCTGGCCAGAGCGTCGCGATCGTCGCGCGCGAGGTGTGCAAGTACTACGATCGACCGCTGGCCGAAACCACGATCGCAGTCCAAGGGTTCGGCAGCGTCGGCGCGAACGCCGCCCGCCAGCTCGACGACTGGGGAGCCTCGATCGTCGCGGTCTCGGACGTCAACGGGGCGATCTACGACCCCGACGGTCTCGACACCAGTGACGTGCGCTCGCACGAGGAACAGCCCGAGGCGGTCACCGGCTATCCAGGGGCCGAGGCGATCACGAACGCCGAACTCCTCGAACTCGATGTCGACGTGTTGATTCCGGCCGCGATCGGCAACGTCCTCACCGAGGCGAACGCCGGCGACGTCCAAGCCGACATCGTGGTCGAAGGCGCGAACGGCCCGACCACGACCGCGGCGGACGAGATTTTCGAGGAGCGGGAGATTCCGGTCGTTCCCGATATCCTCGCCAACGCCGGCGGCGTCACCGTCTCCTATTTCGAATGGCTCCAGGACATCAACCGTCGGGCGTGGTCGCTGGAGGAGGTCAACGAGGAGCTCGAAGCCGAGATGCTGACCGCGTGGGAGGACGTCCGCGCGGCGTTCGACGACCACGACGCGACGTGGCGCGACGCCGCCTACATCGTCGCGCTCCGCCGGCTTGCCGAGGCACACGAGGCGCGCGGCCTCTGGCCCTGAAAGCGGATTTCACCGTTTCGGTCGCTCGCCGTCCCGCCCGCTCATCGAGTTCTCAGAGCGCCGTCGGATCGAACGGTTCGTTCATTCCCTGCCACTCGGTGCGGTCGTTCTCCGCACGGGTGTCGCGGTAGGCTTCGAGCCCGTTACCGTCGGGATCGTCGAAGTACAGCGCCTCGCTGATGCCGTGATCGATCGGATCGACCCGGACGCCGCGCTCGTCGAGCGTTTCGTAGATCCGCTTGAGTGCCTCGCGGCTCTCGGCCTCGAACGCAGCATGGTAGAGACCGATATCCGATTCCGTCCCGGCGGCGTCGGAGCCGACTTCCTGGAGGGCGACGTCGTGGTGATGGTCGCCGAAGGTGAGGAACGCGAACGGGCCGTGGCGATCGCTCACGTCGAGGTCGAACACGTCGGTGTAGAACGCGACCGCGCGCTCGACGTCACGGACCTTGAGATGGACATGGCCGAGGTGGGGTGTCGAACGACTCATGCGCGTTCGTGGTACGGGATAGAAGTAAGGGCTCTGGCGTGCTCAGTCGGTGGAATCGAGTCGTCACAGCTGCGTCACGGATCCCGGTATCGATTCAGCGGTCGTCCGGTTCACTCGTCGTCGTACCGGTCAGCCGCCGACGAGAAGCCGAATTCGTCCTGCTCGCGACTCCGCCGTCCCTCACGTGCGGCGATCGCCTCAGGATCGGGACTGGCGTCGTCACCGAGCCGCGCCCACGAGTTGTGGATCTTGGCGTGACACCACCGGCAGAGGGAGACCGTGATCTCGTGGCTCGGTTCGTCGTCTGTACCATCGCTGTTACGATTTTCGCCGTCGCTGGTGTCGGCGTACGAGAGGTGGTGTTCTTCGAGCAGCGGCCGTTCGTCGGAGTGGGTCATCCGGCGTTCGTCGATTCCACACCGCGCGCACTCCCGGGAGTGGTTTCGCGCCCGGAAATGGGGGCAGTCCGGCCAGTCCCAGTCGCCGGCGGGATCGGCCGCCGGACAACGGAAGTCGTCGGCTCGGCGCTTGGCGGCGAACCCGGGATCTCCGTCTCGCGGGTGGTTCGAGAGACGGCCGGGCTGTCTCTCGTCATCCCGAAAGGCTCCGCCTTTCGGACGACGTCGCCCGTTCGCGGGTCGTTCCTCCCCGCTCACCCCGGGGCGCTCGCTTCGCTCGCGCCCCGCCCTGCTCGACCGTTTCGCGTCCCTCCGGGACGCGCTTTCGGCGTGTTCGAGGGCGTACCGACACCGGCCGTCGTCGGTGAGGTGGTCGCATCGCTCGACGAACGAGTAGGGGTCATCGACGCCGACCGACGTGCCGGCGGGCGTCTTTTTCATGTCCGTTTTGCGTCTCGGAGGGGTTTGAGTACATCGCTACATCGGATACTCATGGGTTTTGTTGCGACGGCCGACTCGTCCACGACGAATCCTGACGCAACTGAGAACCGTAGGCCACACCCTCCCCAGCCGATTCGCTCAGTCATTTCGCTCCTTCGCTCATCCCTCGCACGAGTCGCGCCGCGCTCCGCTCCCGCGCGCCACCGCAACCATACCGCGACCAGAGCGGAGGACACGATAGTCGGCCACAGTTCGACTCGCCCGGACAGCAACATCTGTCGGAAGGCACCCCTTTAAGAGTCTACCGCGCGGCGGTGCGAGTGGCTATCATGACCAGTGACCGATTTATTCGGGGGCCTCCCCGAAACCACTCCGCTCTCCGACGCTGACGTACAGTTTCTCGATACCACGCTCCGCGACGGCGAACAAGCCCCAGGGGTGTCCCTCGCGCCCGACGAGAAGGTCGACATCGCGCGGCAGCTCGATCGGGCCGGCGTGTCGGTCATCGAGGCCGGCAGCGCCTGCACCGGTGCGGGCGAGCGCGAGGCGATCTCGCGGGTAACAGGAGAAAACCTCGACGCCCGAGTGACGAGTTTCTGCCGCGGGATCCGCCGCGATGTCGATCTCGCGCTCGACTGCGATGTCGACGGGATCAACCTCGTCGTGCCCGCGAGCGACCGCCACATCGAGGGAAAAGTCGACTCGACTCGCGAGGACGTGCTCGCGGACGCGGTCGAGCTCGTCGAGTACGCCCGCGATCACGGCCTCTGGGTCGAACTCCTCGGCGAGGACGGCTCCCGCGCCGACATCGACTTCCTCTCGCGGCTCGCCCGTGCGGGGTTCGATGCCGGCGCGGATCGGGTGTGTTACTGTGATACCGTCGGGCACGCGACGCCCGAGCGCACGGTCGAGGTGGTTTCGACCCTCGCCGAGTGCGGTCCGACGAGCACCCACACCCACGACGATCTCGGGCTGGGGGTGACGAACGCGCTCGCGAGCGTGGCGGCCGGCGCGGATCTCGTCCACGCGACCGTCAACGGGGTCGGCGAGCGTGCGGGCAACGTCGCTCTGGAGGAGGTTGCGATCGCGCTCGCGCATGGGTACGGGGTCGAGACCGTCGATACCACCCTCCTCTACGACCTCGCCCGCACCGTCGCCGACGCCACAGGAATCGCGCTCGCACCCAACAAGGCGGTCGTGGGCGAGAACGCGTTCACCCACGAGTCGGGCATCCACACCGACGGCACCCTCAAAGACGAGGCGATGTACGAGCCCTATCCACCCGAGACGGTGGGCCGCGAGCGCCGGCTCGCCCTCGGCAAACACGCCGGCCGCGCGGGCGTCGAAGCGGCGCTCGAAGAACACGATGTCGACGTAACTGCCGACGAACTCGCCGCAATCACCGACCGCGTGACGGATCTCGGCGAGGACAAGCGCGTGACCGACGCCGACGTGCTCGCACTCGCGGAATCGGTCCAAGGCCGCGAGCGCGAGCGCCGGGTCGAACTCCTCGATCTCACGGCCGCGAGCGGCAGCGGGACGCCGACCGCGAGCGTCAGACTCAGGATCAACGGCGACGAGCGCACCGCGAGCGGCACCGGCAGCGGCCCCGTCGACGCCGCGGTGGGGGCCGTCCGCGAGGCGCTCGGGCCCGGCGGTGACGCGACGCTCGACTCCTATCACGTCGACGCGATCACCGGTGGCACCGACGCGGTCGTCACGGTCGAAGTCGAGATGAGCCGTGACGCACAGTCAGTATCGGTCGCCGCGAGCGACGCCGACATCACTCGCGCGAGCGTCGAGGCGATGGTCGAGGCGCTCGACCGACTGCACGCCGCGTAGCGCGCGGAGCCCGGGGTTCGTCTCGTCTCCTCCGGGTGCAGGCGACGGTCCAGCAGGCTTACGAGCGGGCCGCCCGGAGCGGGGATATGCGCGAACTCGATTCCGTCGAGCGGGTGGGCGTCGTGGGCGCGGGGACGATGGGCAACGGCATCGCTCAGGTCGCCGCCACCGCCGGGTACGACGTGGTGATGCGCGACATCGAACAGGAGTTCGTCGAGAAGGGGTTCGACGCGATCGACAGCAGTCTCGATCGGCTCGTCGACGGCGAGAAGCTGTCCGACGACGGGGCGACGGCGACCCGCGAGCGCATCACGGGCACCACGGAGCTCGACGATCTCGCCGACTGTGATCTCGTGATCGAGGCCGCAGTCGAGGAGATGGCAATCAAACAGGACATCTTCACCGATCTCGACGAGACGGTGCCCGACGACGTGGTGCTCGCGACCAACACCAGCACGCTCTCGGTCACATCGATCGCGAGCGCGACCGATCGGCAGGAACTCGTCGTCGGCGTCCACTTCATGAACCCCGTCCCGGTGATGGACGGCGTCGAGGTCGTCGTCGGCGAGCGCACGGGTGAGAAGACGACCAAACTGGCCCACGACTTCGCCGAGGAGTTGGACAAGGAGACGTGGGAGTCCGACGACAAGCCGGGCTTCGTCTCGAATCGCATCCTGATGCCGTGGATCAACGAGGGAGTCCGAACTCTCGACGAGGGTGTCGCGACGAAGGAGGACATCGACCGCGGGATGAAACTCGGGACGAACGTGCCGATGGGCCCTTTGGAGCTCGCCGATCACATCGGTCTCGACATCTGTCTCGACGCCACCGAGACGCTCCACGAGGAGTTGGGCGATCGCTACACGCCGGCGTACCTTCTGAAACGAAAGGTCGAGGCGGGCAACCTCGGCAAGAAGACGGGCCGCGGGTTCTACGAGTACGAGTAGCCCGCCGAGAGCGACAGCCGCCGTTCGATGGAGTCGGCTGCGCAGTCGTTGGCTAGGTCGTCGGTCAGGACCTGGCGTGGCGTCGGTGTGTTCAGCTGAGCGATACGGTGATGGTCGTTCTGCCGGTCAGGAGCCGTAGAGGTCGCCGAACTTCGCCTCGGCGTAGTCGACGAAGTACTCGGCTGTCAGGGGCTCGCCGGTGGCACGCTCGATGAGTTCGTCCGCGGGATACCGCTGGCCGTGGCGGTGGACGTGCTCGGTCATCCAGTCGTGGAGCGGCTCGAACTCACCCGCCCGAATCAGTTCGTCCACGTCCTCGTCGAGGTCCTCCCGGAGTGCGGCGTCGAGCTGGGCGGCGAGCACGCTTCCCACGGTGTAGGACTGGAAGCTCGCGAACCCGCCGGTCCAGTGGATGTCCTGGAGACAACCCTCGGTGTCCGTGTCGGGCCGGACTCCGAGATACTCCTCCATCCTGTCGTTCCACGCCGTCGGGATTTCCTCAACGTCCAGCTCGCCCGCGACGAACGCCTTCTCGATCTCCGCTCGAAGGATGATGTGGAGATGGTAGGTGAGTTCGTCCGCCTCGACCCGGATCAGGTTGTCGGGGTAGATTCGATTCGCGGCCTCGTAGAGGTCCTGTGGACTCGCCTCGGTCCCGAAGTGCTCGTTCACCGTGTCGGCGTAGCGGTCCCAGAACGCTTTCGTCCGGCCGACGTGGTTCTCCCAGAACCGCGACTGGGACTCGTGGACGATGCCCCGGGACTGGCCGAGCGGGGTTCCGTAGTGTTCCTGGGGAAGGCCGAGTTCGTAGGTGGCGTGGCCGAACTCGTGGATCGTCGCCAGCACCGCCCCGAAAGGATCCTCGTCCCGAAAGCGAGTCGTGATCCGGCAGTCGTGCTGGGAGCCCACAGTAAAGGGATGTGGCGAGGTGTCGAGGCGACCGCGATCCCAGTCGTAGCCGAGATCGTCGAGGAACGCCCGCGAGAGTGCTTCCTGGGAGTCCTCGTCGAAGCTCCCCTCGGCGAACGGGTCCGCGAGGTCGGGATCGCGGGACTGGAGGTCCTCGATCAGCGGAACGAGTTCGTCGCGGAGATCGTGGAGGATCGCCTCGACCCGATCGAGCGGGAGGTCGGGATCGACTCCCTCGAACATCACGCGGTAAGGGTCGCGGTCAGCATCGATGTGCTCGGCGCGCTCGACGTGGAGGTCCCGGAGGGTTTCGAGCGTGGGGGCGAACGCCGCGAACTCGTCGTCGGCCTTCGCGTCCTGCCAGATCTGCTGGGCTTCGGAGCCCGTCCTGGTGATCTCCTCGACCAACTCGCCTGGCACCCGGGTCGCCTGCTCGTAGTCCCGGCGAGTCTCGCGGACGACCGCCGCCTGGGGATCGGTGAGCTCGGCCTCGACCGCCCCATCGAGGAGGTCGCCGGTCTCGTCGTCGGTGAGGTACTCGTGTGTGAGACTCGACAGCGCCGACTGCTGGGCTGCCCGCGCCGGTGCGCCGCCATCCGGCATCGTCACCTGCTGATCCCAGTGGAGCACCCCGCCGACATCGGCGAGATGGGCCAGCCGTTTGGTGCGATCGAGCAGTTCCCGGTACGCTTCCGGTGTGTCGTCGTCCACGGTCGGTGCTGTGTCGGACTCCTGTGTGGGTGTCTCTGCCATATATTGTGTTTCGGGTGTTCGCTGACGGTGTGCATGCTCGGCCGCCGACCCCTCGACGACGACACGATCGGCATGTCCGTCGATACTCGGCGTTGGGTCGTTCGAGCGACGTGCTACCGGCTACCGAAGACTACTACAAGAAAGGTCGCATTCGTTCCGACAATCGCGCCACGAACGGCCGCGTGAGTTTTATCGCCGCCGCCCGATGGGAGAACTATGACCGACGAGCTGTTGATCTACGGATCGTACGGCTACACCGGCGCGTTGATCGTCGAGACGGCGACCGAGGAGGGACTCTCGCCGACGCTCGCGGGCCGGCGTGCAGAGCCGGTCGAGCGACAGGCCACCGACCGCGGTCTCGATCACCGTGTGTTCAGCCTCGACCATCCCGCGGTGATCGAAGCTCACCTCGACGAGTTCGACGCGGTGTTGAACTGTGCGGGGCCGTTCTCGGCGACCGCGGAGCCGATGGTCGAGGCGTGTCTCCGGAGCGGTACGGACTACCTCGACATCACCGGCGAGATCGCCGCCTTCGAAGCTCTCGCCGAGCGCGACCGCGAGGCCGAGAAGGCCGACGTGACGCTGCTGCCGGGGGTGGGTTTCGACGTCGTCCCCACCGACTGCCTCGCGGCGTATCTCGAAAGCCGGCTCCCCTCCTCGACGCAGCTCCGGCTCGCGATCGATGGGATGGGGACGTTCTCACCGGGAACCCTGAAATCCATCGTGGAGGGGCTCTCGCGATCGGGCGCGGCGCGGATCGACGGCAAGATCGAAAGCGTGCCGCCGGCGTGGAAGACCCGCCGGATCGACCTCGGCGTGGGGCCGAAACCCGCGGTGACGATCCCGTGGGGCGATGTCGCGACGGCGTACTACACCACCGGGATCCCGAACGTCGAGACCTACGCCACCGTTCCGCGGCTCGCGGTCGCGATGATGCGGCGGACGGGAGCGCTCACACCCGTGTTCGGCTCGTCTGCGGTCCAGCGCGCGCTGAATGCGGTGATCGATGCGACCGTTTCGGGGCCGACCGCCGCCGAGCGCGCACGGAGCACCACCCGGGTGTGGGCCGAAGTCGAGAACGACGAGGGCAAACGCCTCGCCGCCCGCCTCGAAACCCCCGACACCTACGATCTGACCGCACGGACCGCCGTCGAGTCGGCGCGGCGGGTGGCGGCCGGCGAGGTCGCGCCTGGTTTCCAGACGCCGGCATCGGCGTTCGGCCCCGAGTTCGTGCTGGAGTTCGACGGCGTGGAGCGCGAGGACGTCGCGGGCTCGATGGGTGAGCCGTCCGAGACGGCCACGGCGGACGCCATCGACGACTGATCGGAACCGACGACAACGTTTATTCTCGGGTCCGTGGTCGAGAACGCATGGACGACCCGCTCGCGTGGGCGACCCGCGACGCCGATATCGCGTACTCGTGTCCGGGGTTCGATATCGTCACCGAGACCGTCGAACTCCCCAATGGGACCGAGACCGATTTCGATTACGTCGACGAGCCCGCCGCAGTCGTAGTGTTGGCGCTGACGCCCGACGATCGAGTGGTCGTGATCGAGGAGTGGCGTGAGGCCGTCGGACGGGTGAATCGTGGGCTCCCGGCCGGCACCGTCGAGCCCGATGACGACGATCTCGCGACCGCGGCACGGCGCGAACTCGAAGAGGAGACGGGCTACGTGGCCGACGAGCTCGACCACATCACGACCGTCGAGCCGCTCAACGGACTGGCGAACTCGGTCCATCACCACTTCGTCGCGCGCGGCTGTCGACCGGCTGGCGAACAGCGCCTCGATGACGACGAGTCGATCCGCGTCGAGACGACCACCCGCGACGAACTCCTCGATGGGCTCGCCGCCGGCGACCTCCGTGACGGCCGCTCCGCGCTCTGTCTGCTCTATCACGAACGGTTTGCCGACGACTGAGCCGGGTTGCTGGAATGGAGTTGGCGCGCGGGAGGGCGTCGAAGACGCCCGACTCTCGTGGCTTGCGGTACTCATTTGTGCCGTCATCAGTAGCGGTCGCGATCACGGTAACAACAGTCGAATCGCTCTCAACACCGTCGACGATTACAAACACCTCAACAAGTGCTGGTACGGAGAACGCAATCCTTAGGCGCACGCCAGCGGTTTTGAACAGGAATGAGTGGAGTTTTCGAGCAACGGACGGCGGACGCTGCGGGCCGGATCGGCGAGCTCGCCGTCCCGCGCTCGGGCGTCACGGTCGAGACGCCCGCGCTGATGCCGGTCGTCAACCCCCACGTTCAGACGATCGCGCCGTCACGGCTGGAAGAGGAGTTCGGTGTGGAGATCCTGATCACGAACGGCTACATCCTCTCGCAGAGCGACGATCTCCGCGAGGCCGCGCTGTCGATGGGACTTCACGATCTCCTCGATTTCTCGGGGGCGATCATGACCGATTCCGGGTCCTTTCAGCTCGCCGAGTACGGCGAGATCGACGTCACGACGCCCGAGATCCTCGACTTCCAGTACGAGATCGGCTCAGACATCGGCACGCCGATCGACATCCCGACACCGCCCGATGCGGGCCGGGATCAGGCGGAACGCGAGCTTTCGACGACCCAGGACCGGCTCGAACGCGCCCGGGAGGTCGAGACCGGCGAGATGCTCGTGAACGCTCCCGTCCAGGGCTCGACCCATCCCGACCTCCGCGAGGACGCGGGGCGACACGCCCGCGACACGGGTCTCGACGTGTTCCCGGTCGGGGCGGCGGTCCCCTTGCTGAACGCCTACCGTTACGATGACGTGGTCGAGATCGTCACCGCGGCGAAGCGCGGGCTCGGTGCAGGGGCTCCAGTCCACCTGTTCGGCGCGGGCCACCCGATGATGTTCGCGCTCGCGGTCGCGGCGGGCTGTGACCTGTTCGACTCCGCGGCGTACGCGCTCTACGCTCGTGACGATCGCTATCTGACGGTTCGCGGCACCGAACACCTCGCAGAGCTCGACTACCTGCCCTGTGAGTGTCCGATCTGTGTCGCCAACACACCCGCCGAGCTCCGCGATCTCGGTGACGACGAACGCGAGCGACGCCTCGCCGAACACAACCTCCACGTGAGCTTCGGCGAACTCCGTCGGATCAAGCAGGCGATCCGCCGCGGCAACCTCCTCGAACTCGTCGAGGTGCGCGCACGGGGCCATCCCGCGATGCTCGACGGGTATCGTGCGCTGCTCGATCACGCCGATCGGCTGGAGAGTTCGGATCCGGCCTCGAAGAGCGCCTTTTTCCACCTCTCGGCGGAGAGCGCCCGCCGACCCGAGGTCCGCCGCCACCACGACCGTCTCGCACGGCTGGCTCCCGAAGGCGATGTCCTGCTCACTGAGGGCGGCGAAAACAGCCAGTACGACGAGTCGTGGCGTGTAGTCCCGCCCTTTGGCCCGTTCCCGCGACACCTCTCGGAGACGTACCCGCTCACTGCCGAAGTGCCCGAGCGCACCGACCGCGAGAGCTACGAGGCAGCCGCCGAGGGAATCACCCGCCTCGCCGAATCGAACCCCGACACCGGGTTCACGCTCGCCCATCGGGAGTGGCCGGCGAGCGCGCTCAAAGAAGTTCCCGAGCGCGTCGCGACGGTGCCGCTCGAATCGATGGACGAATACGACGCGGCGGGCGAAACGGACCAATGACCGAATCCTTCGAGGTTCACGACCGCGATGGGGCGGCCCGGATCGGGGAGGTGCGCCTCGACGATCCACTTACCACGCCCGCACTCTGCGACGAGATTCTCGCGGACGCGGGCAGCCGCTGGCCGGAAGAACGCGAGACGCCGACCGGCGACTCCGAGCACCTGACCGTCCTCCCGCATCGCGCGCTCCCGGCGGGCACCCCCGAGGAGGTCGCGGGTGCGTTCGCTCCCGAGTACCCCGACATCGACGCGCCGAGTGCCGCAGTCGTCTCGACCGAAACGGCGACCGACCACGGGACCGACGCCTACGTGCTCTCGGACGCTCAGGGAATCGTCGGCCACGCCCGCGCGTTCGTGGAGGCGATCGTCGCCGTACGGAGAGCGATCCCCGACGACACGGCGCTCTACCTACCAGGGGTAGCGACACCCGCGAACGCCGCGCTGCTCGCGTACGCTGGCGTCGATCTCCTCGACAGCGATCGTGCTGTCGTGAAGGGAACCCAAGGGAAATACCTCACTTCGGACGGCGAACACTTCCTCGAAGACCTCACCGAGCTGCCGTGTGCGTGCCCGGCCTGCCAGGTGGAGCGGGGCGAGTTCGACCGCGAGGACTGTGCGAGCCACAACGCGACCGTCCTCGAAGCCGAACTGTCGACCGTTCGCGAGCGGATCCGTCGAGGACGGCTTCGGGACTATCTCGAAGGCCAGGCCCGCCACGAGGGGTGGCTGACGGCGGCGCTCAGACGACTCGACCAGGAGTACGCGTATCTCGAAGCACGCACGCCCGTGATCCGACGCGCCGAACTGCTGGCCACGAGCGAGGAGACCCTTCGACGGGCCGAGATTCAACGCTTCGCCGAGCGGGTCACGACCCGGTATCACAATCGATTCGACAACCCGCTCGTCCTCGTGCCGTGCTCGGCGACGAAGCCGTACAGCGAGTCCCAGAGCCACGAACAGTTCCACAGCGCCATCGGGTTCCGGGCGCACACGGTGTCGATGACCTCGCCGATCGGCGTCGTGCCCCAGGAACTCGAATGCACGTACCCGGCCCAGCACTACGATTCGGTCGTGACGGGCGAGTGGACCGCCGGGGAGATCGAGTTCGTGGCGAGCGTGCTCGAAGCCTATCTCGAACGCAACGAGTACCCCCAGGTGATCGCCCACGTTCCCGAGGACTACCGCCCGATAACTGAACGCGTAGAAGACTCGCTCAGGATCGATTTCACGTACACCGTCAGCGACCATCCGACGACGACGGACTCGCTCGCGGCGCTCGACGACGCGCTCGACGGCGAGCTCAAATACTCCAAACGCGAGCGCCAGCACAACACCGTCCGCGCGATCGCGGACTACCAGTTCGGGCCGCGGGCGGGCGACGCGCTATTTGGAGAGATCTCCACGGAGAGCTTCTACCCCAAACTCCGGGTTCGAGGGGCCGACGGTGACGAAGACGACCACCTCGCGACGATGGTGCCGCAGTACGGCACGCTCTCTCTGACGCTCGCGGGTGCCCGCCGGTGGGTCGAGAGCGACGCCCCCACGAAGCGAGTGGAGATCGACGGGTTCGTCCCGCACGGCAGCGTGCTCGCACCGGGAATCGTCGACGCGAGCGATGAAATCCGGGTCGGCGACGAGGTCGTCGTCGAGGGACCGAAGGCGTTCGCGGTCGGCCGCGCGGCGATGCACGGCTCCGCGATGGCCGAGGGCACCCGCGGCGTCGCCGTCACGGTCCGTCACGTCGAGGAGCGATAGGACCGAGCGAGTCGCCGACCCCGACCGACCGATTTACTTCGCCCCACCGTGAGCTACGGGCCGTTATGACCAGCCAGTCGATGCTGGAAGCGGCGTTCGAGCCGCTCATCAGGTCGAGGTCATCTGCCAGCGGTAGTACTCCACGAATAGCAGGAACACACCGGCGAGCAGCGCCACTCCCAGACCGATACCGGGTGTGACGGCAAACGCCGAGGCACTTCCCTCGGCAAGAGGGTTACCTGCATCGGCAGCCGACCCGATGACCTGCTGTTTGACCCATTCGTTCGAGCCCAGTTGGAGGAAAACCAATCCGATGATGGCGACACCGCCCGCGAAGCGACACCACGCACCCACCCAGCCCCGAAGCCGCCACGAGAGAAACAGAACGACGACAGCAACGACTGCGACACCGCGACCGGGCCAGAGTTCGAGACCCGAGAAGCTTCGCGCCGACCCCAGCGGCACCTGCACGGTCACCCAGCTCAGGACGGTCGACGCGAGAGCCACCATCGGCGGCCCGTACCTGTCGACCCACGCCGAAACGAACCACGGGTACAGCCCGCGAGAACCCTCCGATCGCCGATAGCCTCGTCCTGTGCCGTCACCCATGGATGACGCATCTACCTCGTTCGGCCACTTTCGCTTTGCCATTCGTCGCCCACTCGATTCGGACGGTTCTCCATGGCGGGAGCCACGCCGGACCGAACGCGGCCAACAGCTAAGGGGGAGAGTCGTGTTTTTCACGGTATGAGCGCGACGACCGAACCGGAGACGTTCGATGATGACGTGCGACGGCGGCTCTACGAGTACGTCGAGCGGAACGGCGCGGTTCGACCCGAAGTGCTCAGAAACGAGGTTCGGGTCGCGGAGGACCGGCCCGGATCGAAACCGCCACGGTCGGCACTGCCGACCAAACGCGTCCGCCTCCCGGCCGCACAGTTCCGCGAGCACGTCGACGCGCTGATCGAGGCGGGCCACCTCGACGAGCACGACGGCAAGCTCAGGGTCGCGTGGGAGGCCGAAACCACCGAACTCGACACCGCTGACGGGCCGGTGACGATCCGTCCCGCCCACCAAGAAGACATGGAAGGAATCACCGACGTGATCGGACGAGTCACGGCCGCGGGAACCCACATCCGCGCCGAGACCGTCGGGGAGGCGATCGACCGCGAGAGCGCGCTGTTGCGCCACGACGACCGCCGACGGACGTTCTTCGTCGCGACCGAACGCGAGGACGCCGGCGAAACGGACACGGCGGACACGGACGAGACCGACCAGGACGGCGGCGGCGAGGACGACGGCAGCAAGGACGATGACGACGAACAGGTGGTCGGGTGGGTCCACGTCGACGCGCTCGACGTCGAGAAACTCAGCCA
This sequence comes from Halococcus salifodinae DSM 8989, assembly GCF_000336935.1. Classification (NCBI taxonomy): domain Archaea; kingdom Methanobacteriati; phylum Methanobacteriota; class Halobacteria; order Halobacteriales; family Halococcaceae; genus Halococcus; species Halococcus salifodinae. Next base: position 76,832 of record NZ_AOME01000013.1, read on the forward strand.
CACCGCCGAACTCACCGTCGGGGTCGTCGCCAAGCGTCGCCGACAGGGCATCGGTCGGGCGCTCCTCGAACACGCCCTCGACTGGGCGGCGTCGGTCGGCTACCACAAGATCTACCAGGCGCTGCCGGCGACGAACGACGAGGCCGTCGCGTTCCTCGAAAGCGCGGGCTGGGAACGCGAAGCCGTCCACGCCGAACACTACCTGGTCGACGAGGAGTACGTCGACGAGGTGCTCATGGCGACGTGGTTCGACTGAGCCGGCGGACGGCAGGGTTTTGCCGCTCGATCGGGTAGCACCGGCAATGAGCAGTACGCCCGATCCCGAGGTCTACGAGCAGGGCAAGGGGATGGACGCCCACAACGCGGCCATGCGCCGGATCCGCGCGCGCAACGATCAGACCTACGATCCCCACGAACCCACCCGGGTCTGGCTCGATGAGGACAACACGCCCGACGGCGTTCGCCAGTCGCTCACGATCATTCTGAACGCCGGCGGCTGTCGGTGGGCGCGCGCCGGCGGCTGCACCATGTGTGGCTACGTCGCGGAATCGGTCGAGGGTGGCACAGTCCCCCACGACGCGCTCATGGACCAGCTCGAAGTCTGTCTCGATCACGAGCAAGAGAACGCCGACGAACCCTGCCCGCTCGTCAAGATCTACACCTCCGGGAGCTTCCTCGACGAGCGCGAGATCCCCCCCGAAACCCGCGCCGCGATCGCCGAGACGTTCGCCGACCGCGAGCGGATCGTGGTCGAATCACTCCCCGATTTCGTCGATCGCGAGCGCCTCGCCGACTTCACCGACCGCGGCCTCGCGATCGACATCGCGGTCGGCCTCGAAACCGCCACCGACCGGGTGCGCCACGACTGCGTGAACAAGTACTTCGACTTCTCGGAGTTCGTCGCGGCGAGCGAGGCGGCCGACGCGGCGGGCGCAGGGATCAAAGCCTACCTCCTGATGAAACCGCCCTTCCTCACCGAGAGCGAGGCGGTCGCGGACATGGAGTCCTCGATCCGACGGTGTGCCGAACACGCTCATACCGTGTCGATGAACCCCTGTAACGTCCAGCGCCACACGATGGTCGAGGACCTCTATCACGATGGGAGCTATCGTCCACCGTGGCTCTGGTCGGTGGCCGACGTGCTCGAATCGACCGCGGATGCCGACGCGATCGTGGTCTCCGATCCGGTCGGCCACGGCTCGGATCGCGGCCCGCACAACTGCGGCGAGTGCGACGATCGGGTTCAGACCGCGATCAAGGACTTCGACAAGCGACAGGACCCCACAGTGTTCGAGCAGGTGTCCTGTGAGTGCGAGGCGACGTGGAAGGCAGTGATGGAACGGGAGAAGAGCTACGGGATGCCGCTGGCGCGGTAGCTGGGTAGCGACATCCTGTCAGATCGCGTCGTCGGGGTCGTGTTCGTCGGCCATTCGACTCACTTCGCTGGCGTAGCGCTCGCGGGTTTCGGGATCGCTGACATCGCCGAGGTTGCCCGGATCGACATCGAGCGCGGCGGTCGTCTCGCGGCCCGGTCCCGAAAAACTCGGCAGGGCGCGTTCCTTCCGGAAGTCGTGCTCGCCGTCGGGCGTCGCGTAGGTCAGGATGATGAGGTTCTGTTCGTCGTCCGAATACGTGCGCTCGACCAGCCAGACCCGGATCGTCTCGTCGGTCATTCCGGCGGCAGTACGGACGGCCAGCGGTTAGTGTTGTGGGCTCGACATCGGAGGGGTTGTATCGCGGATACCGACACAAAGCTGATACTGGCGGAGTATGACCCGAGAACGATGACGTTGCCCCTCACTCGCCGTCGGCTGCTCGGTGCCTGTGCGGTCGGTCTCTCGGTCGTCTCGGCCGGCTGTGGCGGTGCGATGTCGTTCGGCACCGATCAGACGGAGTTCGAGCGTGGTCTCGGGACGGATGTAGCGCGGATCACTGTCGAGACGGACAGCGGCGATGCGAGGGTGAGCCGAACGGACGCGGAGTCGGTTCGCGTTCGCGGCACCAAGGAGACGGGATCGGTGTTTACGGATCTCGACGACTTGACCGTCGAGACGGCGCGCGACGGCGATCGACTCCACATCAGCACGGATACAAGCGGCGGCTCGTTTCTCGGCCTCGGTGGCGGATCGATCTCCCTCGATATCGGGGTGCCCGAAGGCGTCGCCGTCGAGAGGGTTTCGTCGGGGAACGGCGTCGCCACCGCAACCAACGTCGCCGGTGACGTGAGCCTCGAAGCGACGAACGGGATGGCGAGGGCGAACGATGTCGACGGGTCCGTCTCGCTGGCGTCGACGAACGGCCCGCTCAGTGCGCGCGGGATCACCGGTCTCGACGGGGCTGAGACGACCAACGGGGAGGTCGATGTGGCCGTTCCCGCGATCGATGGCGACGTGTCGATTTCGTCGATAAACGGAACCGTCATCGCGGCGCTAGCTCCCGATCTCGATGCGACGGTCGTCGCTTCGACGGAGAACGGCACCGTCAACGTCGACGATCTCCCCTTCGAACGGGATGGGCCAAAGGACACGCTTCGCGGGACGCTCGGCGACGGCACGCACGAACTCACCGTCGAAACGACGAACGGCAGCGTGCTCCTCACTCGACTGCGCCGCCCCGTCCGACAGTCCCAACAGTCCCAGTGAGCCGGCGGTCCTCGAAGCGGCCCGGTCCCGAAACGCTCGGGAGGGCGCGCTCCTTCCGGAGGTCGTGCTCGTCGTCGGGCGTCTCGCCGGCAGAATGATGGGGTTCTGCTCGTCGTCGGAGTACGTCCGCTCGACCAGTCAGAACTGAACCGTCTCGTCGGTCATCCCAGCGACGGTACGCAGGGTGTCATAGAACACTTCACATACCTCACCAGCGGTCCGAGAAACGGTGTCTGACAAGCAGCCAGTATCACCGATATTTAGAGCCGGCCGTAGCGGACCTCTTGAGCGACATCCGAAAACCATGCCAACCGTTCTATGACACCCTAACGGTACGGCCAACCGGTGGTAGTGCTGATCCACCCTTTCGTTGATTTCGGCCATGCGTCGTCGTCATCCGTCGGTCTCGAGGTCCGCACCACACCCCGGACAGGTCTCGTCGGCGATCGATACCTGAAGATCGCAGTTCGGACAGACAGCGCGATAGCACGCACGCTCTCCCATGTGAGTTAATACCGCGCTGCCGATGAAAAACGCTGGGGTCGGTATGAGTGGCTACTCCGCGAACCCGCGCAGGATCGCCCGCCCGTCGGTGCCGCCGAGCTCGGGCAGGGTCGCACGCTCGGGATGGGGCATCAACACGGCAACGGACTCGCGCTCGCCGCACACGCCCGCCACCGCGTCCGTCGATCCGTTCGGGTTCGATTCCGGTGTCACGTTCCCGTCGGCATCGCAGTACCGAAAGAGGACTCGATCCTCGCGATCGAGATCGGCGAGACGTTCCTCGCTGATCTCGAATCGGCCCTCGCCGTGGGCGATCGGGAGTTCGATCACCTCGCCCGGCTCGAAAGCCTGGGTCCACGGCGTGTCGGCGTTCTCGACCCGGAGGTGGACGTGCTCGCACTGGAAGCGCGCGCTCGCGTTGGTGGTGAACGCGCCGGGCGTGAGGCCCGTCTCGCAGCCGACCTGCGCGCCGTTGCAGATCCCAAGCACTGGCATGCCCCCGTTCGCGGCATCACGGACGGCCTCCATGATCGGTGCGCGCCCGGCCATCGCGCCCGCCCGGAGGTAATCGCCGTACGAAAAGCCACCGGGAAGGACGATCCCCGAGGGGTTCTCGGGGAGTCCGTCCTCGTGCCACGTCCGCTCGGCGTCGATCTCAACATCCTGGAGCGCGCGAACCGCGTCGCGATCGCAGTTCGAGCCGCCGAACTGGATGACCGAGACCGTCATCGCGACTCGACTTCCACGGTGTAGTCGTGGATGGTCGGATTGGCGAGCAGGCGTTCGGCCATCGCGTCGGCGCGCTCTGCGGCCGCATCTTCGCTCGCGGCGTCGAGATCGACCTCGAAACGATCGGCCGCGCGGAGCTCCTCCAGCTCGAACCCGAGGCGTTCGAGCGCGCGGGCGGTGGTCTCGGCCTCGGGATCGAGCACGCCCCGTTTCAGCCGCACGGTGACGACGGCGGTGTAGGCGGTCATGAGCGGCGGAACGGAGCGGTCGGCGAAAACCCTTCTGCATCGGTTCGGCCGCGAGTGCTGCTGCAAACGAAGGGTTTTCGCCCGCGTTCGGCGAAACGACGCCAATGAACACGACCGACACACAGTGGTGGCGATGAACCCACGACTCACCGAGATCACGGTGATCGGCGACGACGACACCGGCCTCATCGCTCGGATCACCTCGCTCCTCTTCGAGCGCGGCGTGAACATCGAGGACCTCGATCAGGCGGTTCGTCAGGACCTGTTCCGGATGACGATGCGGGTCGACACGAGCGAGATGGACGGCTCGAAGGACGACCTCCGCCGGGCGCTCGACGACCTCTGCGAGGAGCTGGGAATGGACGTTCAGGTCCGATTCCCCGCCGATCGCGAGACGAGACAGGTCGCGGTGCTCGCCACGAAGGAATCACACTGCCTCGACGCGCTGTTCGACGCGTGGGAGACGGGCGATCCCGACGCCGAGATCGGGGTCGTAGTCGCGAACCACGACGACCTCGCGCCGATCGCCGAGGCTCACGACGTGCCGTTTTACGATGTCGGCGATGCGGGCGGCGTGCCCGACGAGGAGTGGTTGCTCGATGTCCTCGCCGATCACGACGTCGATCTCGTGGTGCTCGCGCGCTACATGCGCATCCTGAGTCCCAACGTGGTGTTTCGCTACGAGAGCCGCATCATCAACATCCATCCTTCCCTGTTGCCCGCCTTCCCCGGCGCGGAGCCGTACCGCCAGGCGCTCGACGCCGGGGTCCGGGTCGCGGGCGTCACCGCCCACTACGTCACGACCGACCTCGACCAGGGGCCGATCATCACCCAGCGCGCGTTCAACGTGCCCGACGACGCCACCGTCGCCGATCTCGAACGCCGCGGCCAGCCCCTCGAAGCCGAGGCGCTCGTCGAAGCGGTGCGGCTCCACCTCGAAGACGATCTCGTCGTCGGTCGAGGCCGAACCCACCTCCGCAACGGCGAGAACGCCGCCCTCGGGCTTCCCGACGAGATCGAACGACTAAACCCGGATCGGCCGGTCGACGCGGAGACACCACCCGCCGGCGAACCGGCCGGAACGAGCGACGACTGACAACTAACGACTGACGATTGATTCTCAGTTCCCGAGCGAACGCACAGTCGCAACCGCGTCGTCGAGCGCCGGTGCGTCGAAGATGTCGCGATCGAGATAGGCGTTCGCGCCCGCAGTATAGAGATCGCTCGCGGTGTCGATCACGCTCTCGGCGAGCGGTTCGGGGTCGCGCTCACACAGCGCACGCCAGTCGGTCTCGCCCTGCTCGTCGGCCTCGGTCTTCGCAGCACTGACCGCTGCGACCCACTCCGGCTGCGTGCGCTTGTGGTACTGGCGGAGCACCTCCTTCGAGAGCTGCTGGCCGTCGTAGGAAAACCGGTTCTCGTCGAACGTGCCGACCACATCGGCGACCCGGACCTCGCCGTCGACGTAACAGCACTCGATCTTGCCGTCCTCGTGGGTTATCCCGATCGATTCGGCCCGATCTGTCACGATCCGGTTGACCTCGCGTGCGACCGCCGCGAGGTCGTCGAGCGCCGCCCGTCCCGCGATCCGGTCGGCTTCCTCGCGCGTGAGATACCGGTCCTGTTCCTCGAACTTCGTCGAGAACTCGACGACCGGCTCCGGGAGATCGACCGGGTCGTCGGGCCACTCGGCCGCACCGAGCCCCACCTCGCCGGGATCGCGGCGCGAGCGCAGGCTCGATCCCACCGGGACGCTGTTCCGGAAGACGATTTCGAGCGGGACGAGGTAGTTCTCGCCCGCTGCGGCGTGGAACGTCTCGTAGTCGTAGCTTCCGTCTTCGGGGGGAAGATCCGGCACCTGGACGAGATCGATCGCCATCTCACGGGGCGGTGCCGCGACGGCGTCCAGTTCGACCGCCTCGGACTCCCCACCCGTTTCGTCGGCCGTCGGATCGACGACACCCCGGTAGTGGGTCGGCACGTCTTCGGCTTCGAGCAGTTCGAAGTTGTACGCGCCCATCGCACAGAGGGAGCGACCTTTCTCGGGAACGGTGTCGGGCATCTGCCCCCAGTCGAACACGGAATAGGCGTCGGTGAACACGAACCGCCCGCTGCCGGGCGTGTCGGCGGTGGCGGGCTCCTCGATCCGGAACTCCTTGACACTGGTCATGCGGGGGAGTTCCGTCGGTCGAACTAAGCGGTTGCTATATCGCCCTCGACGATCGAGCGGAGCAAAGGTATAACACCGGTCCGTCTCGAAGCTTCGAGGTACCGATCCACACGCAATGACCGAACACATCTGTGGGAAGTGTGACACCGAAGCCGAGTCTCAGTGGGCGATCCGCCTCGAACGCGATGCGGACGAACGTACCTACCGGCTCTGTCGGGGCTGCTGGGACGATCTCAGCGGCCGGTTCGGCGAGGGGGAGTGATCGATGACGGACGATTCCGACGGGTCGACGGCCGACGCGACGCCCGCCGACTCGACCCCCGCTGGCACGGAATGTGCGCTCTGTGAGACCGACCTCAGTCCCCGGGACTATCCCGACTGTCGGGCGGTCCTGATCGACGAAAGCGGGCCCGACGGCGACGAGGAGACGATCCGGATGGTGTGTGCGGACTGCTGGTCGGGGTTGGACGACGAGCTCGGTGATCCCTCGGGCTCGCCGTCGACTCGCTCGGCGTAGCCGGCCCCTTCGAACTCAGTCCCACGCCGCTTCGACAGCACCCTCCGCGTACCGTACCACCGATTTGTTGCCGCTCGGTGGCTCGGCGTCACGATCGACCGAGCGCTCGACGATAACCCCGCCAGCGCCGACCGCCACATCGTAGGTGTCCGTGCGCGCGACGCCGTTGAGCTTCGTCTCGACCGGCGCCTGGAATCGCCGCCACTGGCCGGCAGACTGGCGCTCGTAGACTTTTCCGCCCGAGCCTGCCGCGAGCCCCATCGCGCCGTCGCGGTCGATCGCCCGGATCGCCTGGCGGCCGCCATCGATGACGTGGGGCGTCCATCGGAACCCGTCGTAGCGGTAGACGATCCCGCCGCCGGCGGCCACATTGACGTCCTTCGGGCCGACGCTCGCGGCGTCGAAGAAGGCCCCGCCAGCGAAGTCGATCCCGATCTTGTTCCATTTCATGCCGCCGTCGCCCGTCGCGGCGACGAACTGGCTGGTCGAGACGACGTGGCCCTTCTTCCGCGCGTGGAAGTCGATCGCCGGGATCGTGGAGCCACCGCCGGGTTTGGTCACGTCCTCGTACTTGACTGCGCCGCTCTCCTGGCGGACGCCGATCAGTAGCTCGCCCGAACCGTTGACGAAGTAGAGCCGCTCGTTCTCGCCCGCAGTGCCCCGCACCGCACAGCCTTCCCACGTGCTCGTCTTCTCCTTCGGCGCGGAGTAGTTCGTGAGCGTCTCAGTGTCGACGCGATACTCGCCGATCACACCCGAGCCGCCGACGAACCAGAGCGCCTTGCCGTCGTCGGTCACGTCGACACCCGTCAGCGGCCGGCTCCGTGCCTGAGGGCCGTACTCGACGACCTTCTGCCAGCCGTCCTTCCGTCTCGCGAGTACGTCGCCACCGGCCCCGACCGCGAACGGCCCCTCGGCGGTGTCGACCGCACCGTTCAGGGTCTTCGTGGTCGGCGACTCTGCCTCCGTCCACTCGATGTCGGGCGTGTCGTCCTGCGCAAGACCGACGCTCGGAACGCCGACCGCGGCCGCCGCCGTCGCCCCGGTCAGTTTCAGCAACTCGCGCCGCGTGTGGTTGGTCATTCGTGTCCTCACCACACCCTCATCCACGGCGAAGCGTGTTGAATAACCGAGATATTCCGGAAGAACGATCGGTTCGCATGGAGTGTTCCGATCCGCTCAGCGACGAGCCGTTATTCGCTCGCCAATCCGAAACGGTCGGCGAGGCGGGGAGTTAATTGTACTGAGAGAGAACCGAGGATCGATGGCCGACTCCGTCCGTGTCGCGGTTCGAGAGCGGGTGAGTTCGCGGGCGATACTGGCGTGGCTCGGGGTCATCGCCATCTCCGTGTGGGTCTTCGACGGATCGGCGACACAGACCGCGACGGGCCTCACGGTGACGGGAATTTTCGGTCTTTCGGAGCTCCTGACGGAGGTGTACGATCTCCGCGAGACAGTCAGAACCCTCGGTTTCGGTCTCATGGCGTTGCTCTCCGGCGTTGCCCTGTTCGTGCTTGGCGGCACTGGTACGTGGTGGCTGCCGGTGGTTTTCGCGGCCGTCGGCGGGTGGCTCGCCCTCGATTCGGTCCAGACGCTCCGTCACGAGGGGCTCTTCATCGACGAGGGCGACGGTGAGAGCCCCGACGGCCGGGACGTCTACCACGACTACGTCACGAGGAAGGTCGACGAGACGCTCCGCGAGCAACCTCTCACCCGTCGAGAGCTGTCCGACGCGCTCGACCCAGACGACGCGACGCTCGATCACGCGCTCGCCGAACTCGACGACCGTGACCTCCTCGTTCGGCAGGGCAGCGAACTCCGTACCGAGTCCCCGTCGGAGCCGGGAGGGGTAGCACGGGCTCGGCATCTGGCCGCGACCACGGCTGCCCGACTCGCACGGCCGCTCACCGTCGAGTTCGACGACGAATCGACGGCCGACGACGGGACCGATCGGTACAGTCCGACACCGGAGCCAGTCGATTCACGGTCGCGCTCCGACGACAATCAAGAGCGCGAACGCGAACCCGCAAGACGCCGGTAGCTGGCGAGGTGTCCGTGTTTCCGATCGCAACCGGGATCAGGCTGACGTGGGCTTAGACTCCGGCGGGGTTCTCGCCGTGTTCGAGCACCGATCGGAAGCGCTCGCCGTGGACGGTGTCGGCGGCGAGCGCCGCCTCGATGCGCTCGTCGATCCAGCCGCCGTCGTCGACGAACCGCTCGTACACCGGCAGGCGCTCGTCTAGTGGGACGCCAGCCTCTCCCGCGATGGCTTCGAGCTCGTCGAGGCCTGGCCACGCGTAGTCGGGGTTGATGTGATCGTCGGTCACGGGCGACACCCCACCGAGGTCGTCGACACCGCAGTCGAGCACCTCACGGACGGGCGCGAGGTTCGGCGGCACCTGGATCGAGACGTCCTCCGGGAGCGCAACGCGGGCCATCGCGACCGCACGTCGGAGGATCTCGGCGTCGGGCGTCGGACTGTTCCACCGCTCGTTTTCGACGACGGGCTGGACGAGCACTTCCTGGATGTGCCCGTATTGCTCGTTGAGTTCGCGGATCGCCAGCAGTGATTCGGCCCGGTCCTCCCAGTCCTCGCCGATCCCCACCAGAATTCCGGTGGTGAAGGGAATCCCGACCTCGCCGGCCGCACGGATGGTGTCGAGGCGCTGTTCGGGCGTCTTCTGTCGGGGGCCGGCGTGAGCGCCGACGTCGGCGGTGGTTTCGAGCATCACGCCCATCGAGGCGTTCACTTCGGCGAGCATCGCCATCTCGTCGTGCTGGAGATCGCCGGGGTTGCTGTGGGGGAGGAGCCCGACGTCGAGCGCGAGTTCGCACATCTCGTAGAGGTAGTCGTGGATCGAGTCGTGGCCCCACTCATCGAGCTGGTCGTGGATCGCGTCGTAGCGGTCGTCGGGTTTGTCGCCGAAGGTGAACAGCGCCTCGGTGCAGCCGGCGTCGGCTCCGGTTTCGAGCACCTGTCGGACGTCCTCGCGACTCATCAGACTGGCTTCGCCGGGCGGGTCGAAGTACGTGCAGTAGGTACAGGTGTACCGACACGCCGTGGTCAGCGGAACGAAGACGTTGCGCGAGAACGAGAGGCGGGGTGCAGGATCGACGTCGTTGGAGTCGACAGCACACAGCCGATCGACGTCGTGCGGCGTGACGTCGATCGCATCGAGTGGATCGCGCGTGTCGGCCTCCTGCATGGATCGGGTGAAGACCGCGGACGGCTAAAAGGCTCTCACTCAGCGGGGATGCCCGGTATCCAAGGAGGGGGAGTGGGGATACCGGGCCGGGAGCGGTGGGCACCACAGCCGACGGCCACCCGCGCGAACCGGTAAGAGGGTTCGCGCAGTTCGTCCTCGGTGACGACTGCTTGAAAGGATTGTCCCAACTCTCACCCGATTCAGCCCGTCTCTGGCCCCTCATCCCGCTGCACAGCGGTCGTACCGTCCCGTCGGATATCGACGCGATCGTCCCCGCTCGTGTCGAGTCGAACGTCTTGCCTTTCGAGCCACCGACGCGTTTCCCCTGTTCCGTGGAGCAGCACTTCCGCGAGGTCCGCGGACTCGTCGACATCGGTCGCGAGCCGGTGGGAATCGACCGTCGCAAGGCTCGCACCGACCTCACGGGCGCGTTCGCGGTGATCGCGGTACGACGCGCCGTGGTAGTCGACCCGGAACTCGGGATGACGCGTCACGAACGCGTTCGTTCCGCCGCCCCGACCGGGTGCGAGCACCACGTCGGCGTCGGGCGCGAACAGCCGCGTGAGCGCGTCCGGAGTTGCGAGCGGGAGATCCGCCATCACCACTGCGACCGGCGTTCCCGCCGCCAGCACCGCATCGACGGCCGTGCTCAACGGACGATCGTCGACGATCGTGGGTGCGTCCACGTCGATCCCGGCCGTCGTGAGCACTTCGGGCGTGTGGCCGGCCTCGCGGAGCGCACGGAGTACGTCGTCCAGCATGACGCGGGCGAACTCGCGGCGCTCGGCAGGCGTGAACACGTCCGCGAGCCGGGTCTTCGGCTGTTCGGCCGCGAACGGGACGACGACGCGCATGCGCCATGCTCGGCCGTTCGGCGTCAAATGGGTGCCGGTCGGCGGGGAAAGAGAGTTCCGTCGGCGGCGCTGCTGGCGACGGAGCGGTGAGTTACGCCACGCCGAGGTAGTCGGCGAGCGAGCGCAGATCGCCCATGTCACGACCGAACGCGGTGACGTCGTTGTCGGCGACCGTGTTGTCCATTTCGAGCGAGCGCGCCTGGTCCGAGCCGAACGGGACCACCGGCAGCGGGTCGGCGAGCCCCATCCCGAGCTTCGTGAGCGCCATCGGCACCGGGGCGATCGAGACCGACTTCCCCTCCGCCCGGTAGGCGAGTTTGGCGACGTCGGCGAGCGTCAGGGTCGCCGGCCCGCCGATCTCGTAGGTTTCGCCGGTGTGGCCATCCTCGGTGACGGTATCGGCGAGCATCGGCGTGAGATCGCCGATCCAGATCGGCTGGAACCGGGTGCGACCGCCGCGGGGCAGCGCCGCGAGATACGGTGTCGTGAGTTTCTTCGTGAACGGAACGAACTCGCCGCCGTCGCCGAACACCACCGATGGCCGGACGATCGTCCAGTCGAGCGCCGAGTCACGGACCACTCCCTCGGCCTCACCTTTCGACCGGATGTACGCCGTCGGTCCCCGAGGATCGGCTCCGAGCGCGCTCATCTGGACGAACCGCTCGACACCGTGTTCCTCGGCCGCCCGAACCGCGTTCTCGGTGCCGCCGAGATGGATCTCGAAGTGCTGCTCGTCGCCGCCCGAGGGCTGGAAGAGCGGCGAGAGCGCGACGAGATTGACGACCGAATCCTGGCCCGCGAACGCCCCTTCCATCGAGTCGTAGGCGGTCACGTCGCCGATCGCGGTGTCGACGTCCGCCTCGAACACCGAGGGATCGGGATCGCGCGAGAGCGCCGTCACGTCGTGGCCGCGTTCCGCCAGTTCGTCACACAGATTCCGTCCGACGAAGCCGTCGCCACCGGTCACGAGCACGTCCATATTCTGATTACTCGGGGAGCTAACCTAAAACCACCGTCACCGGCAGGGAAGGCTTACCCGTCGGCGGGCGAAGTCGCGGTATGCTCATCACGCTCGAAGGCATCGACGGCAGCGGAAAGACCACGGTCTGGGAGGCGCTTCACGACACCGTCGACGCCACCTTCACCCGCGAGCCGACCGACTCGTGGTACGGCGAGGCGGTCGCGCGCTCGATCAACGATCCCGACGCCGACCCGCTCGCCGAACTCTTTCTGTATACGGCTGACCACGCCGCCCACCTCTCCTCTACTGTGCGCCCCGCACTCGACGCCGGCGACGTCGTGATTGCGGATCGGTACTCCGACTCGCGGTACGCCTACCAGGGCGCGGCGCTCGACGGGCGGGTGAAACGCCCGATGGAGTACGTTCGTGGCGTTCACCAGCCGTGGACGCGCCCGCCGGACGCGACGATCTATCTCGACCTCGATCCCGAGCAGGGGGCAGCGCGAAGCGGCGCGACCAACAAGTTCGAGCAGGCGGAGTATCTCGACCGGGTCCGGACGAACTACGAGCAACTCATCGAGTACGAACCCGAGCGGTTCGTGCGAGTCGACGCGACCCAGTCGCCCGAGACGGTGATCGAAGCGGCCGAATCGACGGTCGAGCGGCTGCTCGATACGGCTACCGAGTAGCTCATCGAGTCGGTCGTCGCCCGGTTTCCCGTCCGACGACTCCATCGCTGCCGATACACGCCGACGACGTTACCCTGAGGACCACTGAAGCGTGGCTTCGAGATGCTCGTGTGGATCGGCGTCGCGGCGAAGGAGTTCCCGAGACCAGCCGGAGTCGTCGTACGAGAAGCCGCACACGTCACCGTCGACGAGCGCAACGGCCTCGGTTGCGGGGTCGTCGTACCGACTCCGGCGGGCGTACATCGAGGAAGTCCCGAGCACGATGAGCGCATCCACATCGTTGCGGGCGCGTATCGCCTCTGCATCCGCTTGCTCCAGCGGAGCGGGCGGCAACGCGCCGATCAGACTCATTGTCGGTACTACTCGGCGAGTGGTTTGTATCCGTTGAGGTTGCGAATGAAAGCACAGTTCCACGGTACGGTCGCTCGTGAACGAGCGGGAAGATCCCGTTCTCAGGACTTCCCATCGTGATCCGGGACGGCCCCGACCAGCAGCGCGTCCTCGACGAGCGCGCCGGTCGCGCGCCGGAGGCGTTCGGAGAGCGCCTGATGGGAGATCCCGAGCTTCTCGGCGAGATCGTTCTGATCGATGTCGCGCGGGACCTCGTAGTAGCCCGCTTGGAGCGCGGCTTCGAGCGCCTCGAACTGTTCGGTCGTCAGGCCGTACCGACCGGCGGGCTCGCCCTCCAGCTCACGGATCGCGGTGATATCGAACGTCAACCCCTGCTCATCGCGGAACTCGGTCGTCTTCGTCAACGACTCGCGGTCGGGATAGAGCACCCGAAGATGCCACCGGCCGTCGGTGCCGTACGCGTCGGTGATGGTCGCCTCGGAGTTCGTGAGCATCTGGAGAACGAGATCGACCTCGGTGACCCACTCCATCCGGTAGAGCTGTTCGTTGTCGAACTCCGAGAGGAGTTCGATCTCCTGCACACTCGGATCGTTCTCGAAGACGTCCGCAACGGCCTCGTGGTCGGCCCCCCGGACCCACACGAGTGGCATTGCGGCATCCGTTCCAGTCTCGATGATCCGTTCGACCTCGAACTCGATGTCGGGCGACGACGAGAGCGCCTCGTAGAGCGCGAACTCGTCGGCCGGAATCTCACCCCTGATAACGCATGCACTCCCCATGGCCGTGTCCAGACGACGATCTCGGTTAAAAATTCGCTTCGAGTTGTCGTGGTTCGGCCCGCCCGTTTCGAGTGGAGATCGTGAACACACCACAATCTTTGGCCGTGCGGTGAAGCGGTGGCTGTGGTGACTGTAGTGTCTGTAGCGGCCGTGGTAGCTGTGGTGGCTGTGGCGGCGAACTCAGGATTCCCGGAGCGTGTCGGGGAGTTCGACTTCCTCGGGGGCCGGCATCCAGAAGTAATCGAACGCGACGCCGAGCGCGAACGGCAGCGCGACCGCGACACCGAGCACCGCCGTTGCGCCACCGAGGTCCGGTCCGAGTCCGACGGGGCCAGTCGCGACGAGCGTCGTCACGAACAACACTGTCGGCACGAGCAGGGCGATGTAGAGCGCGACGCCCCACTGGGTGTCGAGCCGGACGCGGATGAAACGCGTGGCGAGCGCGGCGATGACGGCGTTGACGCCGACGACCACGGCGAGCCCGACGAGGTCGGCAACCGAGACCATATCGCCCCTCGGGGCCCGCGGGACTTCGGCGTATCGGAACGGCTTTCGGGCGGGCCCGTGGGAGAGCAGATATGCACCGGGTCATCGGCGAGCGCGACCTCGAAGCGACCCAGTTCGACGCCGACGATGCGCGCGACCTGCTCCGGGACATGATCCGCGCGCGGCGGTTCGACGAGCGCGCCGTGGCGCTCCAGCGCCGCGGCTGGATGAGCGGCTATCCACCCTTTGCGGGCCAGGAGGCCACCCAAGTCGGGACGGCCCACGCGCTGGCGGCCGACGACTGGCTGTTCCCCACCTACCGCTCGAACGCGATGCAGATCGCCCGCGGCGTCCCGATGAGCGATCTGCTCGCCTTCCGGCGTGGTCATCCCGAGTTCAACTCCGATCACGATCTCCCGATCTTCCCACAGGCAGTCCCGATCGCGACCCAGCTCCCTCACGCCGTCGGCGCGGGAATGGCCGCCGACCACCAGGACGAAGACCACGCGATCGTCTGTGATTTCGGCGACGGCGCGACGTCGGAGGGCGACTTCCACGAGGCGATGAACTTCGCGGGCGTGTTCGACGCGCCGGTCGTCTTCCTCTGTGAGAACAACGGCTGGGCGATCTCCCTTCCTCGGGAACGCCAGACCGCGAGCCCGAGTATCGCCGAGAAGGCCGAAGCGTACGGGTTCGAGGGCGCACAAGTCGACGGGATGGACCCGCTCGCGGTACGGGAGGCAGTCGAGATCGCCCTCGATCGCGCTCGCGACGGCGAGCCGGTGCTCGTCGAGAGCCTGACCTACCGTCGGGGAGCCCACACCACGAGCGACGATCCGAGCCGCTACCGTGACGACGATCCCGATCTCCCCGCGTGGCGCACCAGCGACCCCGTCGAGCGATTCACCGAGTATCTCACCGACCGTGACGTAATCGACGAGACGTTCGTCGAGCAATGCGAAGAAGACGCCGACGACGAACTCGCGGACGCGGTCGAGACCGCCGAGGCGATCCCCGACCCCGCAAGCGACGAACTGTTCGAGCACGTCTATGCCGAGCCGACGCCCGAACTCGAGCGACAACGTGCATCGATCGCGGGCGACGACTGAGGAGCCGGGACAGTCCGCCGTCGAGACTGCGGGAACGGAGTAAGGTTATTGGTAGTCCTCGGTGTACAGGAGGTATGCGATTCGTCATCGTGGGTGCCGGCCGGGTCGGGCTCCGAACAGCGAGAGTGCTCGCCGAGGAGGGCCACGAAGGAACCGTGGTCGAGAACGATCCCGACCAGCTCGAACAGCTCTGGGGCGAACGCCTCGAAATCGTCGACATCCTCGACGGCGACGGCGGCAGCGAGGACGACCTCGTCGACGCGGGCATCGAGGAGGCCGACGCGGTGGGGGCGCTGACCGGCGACGTGACCACCAACATCATGGCGTGTCTGATCGGGAAGTCGAGAGGCTGTCGTACCGTAATGCGCATCGACAACGACGAGTACGAGGGAATCTACCGGAAGTACGCCGCGGAGGTCGACGAAGTGGTCTACCCCGAGCGCCTCGGCGCGATCGGCGCGAAAAACGCTCTCTTGGGGGGAACGATCCGCGCGATCGCCGACATCGCCCATCACCTCCAGCTCGTGGAGTTTACCATCACGCCCGAGTCGCCGACCCGGGGGTACACCCTGAGCGAACTCGAACTCCCCGGCGACGCCCGGCTGTTGGCGTTCGGCAAGGAAGGGGCGGCGCTCGGGCTGCCCCACGCCGACGACTCGCTCGAAGAGGGCGATCGGGTGGTGGCGCTCGCGGACTTCGACGTGCTCGGCGACGTTCGTCGGATCATCGCCGGCGACACGAGCCGTGCGGCCGGCGAGGCCTGAGTCTTCTCTCTCCTCGCACTCAGAGCGGCATCGCGCCGCTCGACCCTTCTCCGTCGCCCTCGTCGCCCTGCTGACGCGCTCGGGAGAGCAGATCGGCGACGGGCGGCTCGTAGGTGTAGCCGGGGACGATACCCTCGACGTAGGTCCCTTCGACGTACTCCGCCAGCGCCTTCGCGGCGTCGGCCGCCCCCGCAGGATCGTCGTGCTCGAACGCGAACTCGACCCTCACTGTGCCGGCGTCGCGTTCGACGGTCGGTGCCGGTACGTCGATCGCCCCGCGCGTCACGCCGCCGGCATCGGCGAGTCGCCGCTCGAACGTCTCGAACCAGCCCTCCCGCAGCGCCTCCGCGATCGACTCCCCGGCAGCGGCGTCGAGCGTCGGGACGTGGATCGTGATACGATAGCCCGACTCAGTAGCCTCGGCGCGGCTGTCGAACGGGATGGTGGTGAGCGCGAACCCGTCGTCGATCGGCTCGAACGCCCTATGACTGTCGAACCCGTCGGTTCTGGGCGCGTTGTGGGTCATGTGGTCGGTTCGCCCTTCGCGGGCAAAAGCGCGTCGTCACCCGCTCGCGGAACTACTCGGTTCGGTCCTCTAAAACGGTGGTGACCGCGTTCGCAACCGCCTCGAAGTCCTGCATCGTCAGCCCGTCGGTGGTCACGAACACGCCGTCGCGCTCGGTGGTGATCCGGAGGAGAAAACCGTTCTCGAAGGTCCGGATGGTGTGGCGGTAGGTCCCGAGCTCGGAGTTCTGATAGGCGTTGCGGGTGTTCTTGAAGTCGTGCCACTCGTGGCCGATGAAGCTCATCAGATCGGCGTCCTGTTCGAGATCGTCCCGGAGGTAGAGCTGGTCGTAGTCGCTCCGCGTGAAGTACGTGACCGAGCGGAGGCTGTCGCCGGTCGCGGTCCGGGCGACCCGAACGAGGCGGTCGGCCGGCCCGTCGGCGAGGAGGTCGGAGTCCATCGTCCGGGTGCTCATGGGGAATCGTGATAAAATCGTCGCTGTTCGGCGATCCGGCGAAACGTGCGAGGGATGCGATTTGAACGCACGAACTCCTAAGAGATCGGGTCTTAAGCCCGACGCCTTTGGCCAGACTCGGCCACCCTCGCGCGTTCGCCCCTACGCGCTCGAAGGAAAGTCGGTTTCGGTCTCGGTTACCAATCGACCGAGAGCGTGCCGTCGCCCTCGAGATCGGGCGCGATCTCCTCGTCCGTGCGACGGTCGACCACGTGGATCACACCTCTGTCTTTCTTCGCGGGACAGACCTCGGCCGCCTCGACGTTCGCTGCGAGGTCGTCCTCGCCGATGAAGTACGATTCGGGCTGGGCGATCCCGCTCGTGAGGTTCATCGACCAGTTGTCCGACACCTCGGCACATTTGCCCGCCGCGATACATTTGTTCGCCTCGAAGATGATCTTGTAGGGTTTCTCGGCGATCGGCGGCGCGTCGCGCTCGCCGATGTCGCTCGGATCGACGGGTTCGTCGGCCATACCACAAGGTCGGGCCTCGATCGGTTTCCGTGTACCGTTCGGCTGGCAGCCGTCGGGCCCGTCGAGACGAACCACAGCTCGGCTCTCCCGGTGTCACGAGCGCGTGTAGATATCGGTACTCCCGCACTCGGGACACTGCGTGAGTGCGCCCAACGGTGGCGCGTCGACCGAATTCCACTGGTTTATCCCTGTGGCTTCGAATCCACACTTCAGACAGCGCGTCGTGGTATCGTCGACCATACGCACGCGTACTCGCCCGACTCGCAATCAGTGTTTCGCTCGGTGTCGTTTCCGGTCTCAGTCGTGGATCTCGACCGATTCGAGAACGACCTCCTCCTGGGGCTGGTCGTTCGCGTCGGTCGAGACCGAGCCGAGTTCGCGGACGACGTCCATCCCGTCGGTGACCTCGCCGAACACCGCGTGGCGGTCGTCGAGGTGGGACTGGGCGTCAAGGGTGATGAAGAACTGCGAGCCATTGGTGTCGGGCCCGGAGTTCGCCATCGAGAGCGTGCCCGCCGAGTCGTGGCGCAGCTCGTCGTGGAACTCGTCGTCGAACTGGTAGCCAGGTCCGCCGCGACCCGATTCGTCGGGGTCGCCGCCCTGAATCATGAACCCCTCGATCACGCGGTGGAAGGCCACGTCGTCGTAGAGGGGTTCCTCGACCGTTTCGCCGTCGTCTTCCCACTCCTGCTCGCCGGTCGCGAGCCCGACGAAGTTCTCGACCGTGCGCGGTGCGCGCTCGTCGTGGAGTTCGACCTCGATGTGGCCTCGATTGGTGTGCAGCGTTGCGTCCGTCATACCCGCTCGAACGACGAGCCGGCGGAAAAGGGTGCTGGTGACCGATCGCTCCCGTCCGTTCCGTGCAACGTGGCGACCGCCGGAGCCAGAACGACGATCGACGCACCGTCGCCGGCGTCACGCGACGTTTCGCTCGACGAGTTCGTCGCCGTCGTCCTCGAACCGGCGACTCGACAGCGGCTCGACGTCGACCAGCGACGCCTCGCCGTCGGTGCAGAGTTCGGCCACCAGCCGTCCGGTGGCTGGCGCGTGCTGGAACCCGTGGCCCGAGAACCCCGCCGCGGTGACCAGGCCAGGTACCGTTTCTTCGAGGATGGGGTGGTGATCCGGCGTCACGGCGTACAGCCCCGCCCACCCACGGCGGATGCGCGAATCGCCGTCGAAGTAGCTCGTGTACGCCGCCGCGCGTTCGACCGCCGTGGCCGCCCAGTCGAGATCCATCGAGTCCGAGTAGGCGCTCGGATCGACGTCGGACCCGGTCTCGGCGAAGTGGCCACCGACGAGCGCGGCCCCGTCCCGTTCGGGGCGGAAGTACGACCCCTCCTCCAGATCGATCGTCAGCGGGACATCCGCCGACACCGGGCGGCTGGGATCGACGACCGCGATCTGGCGGCGGCGCGGGTGAATCGGGAGGTCGATCCCCGCCAGGTCGGCGACGGTCGCCGCCCACGCGCCCGCAGCGTTGACCACGAACTCCGCGTCGATCCGTTCGGCGTCGGTTTCGACGCCCGTGACCCGGCCGCCGTCGGTGACGAGATCGACGACGGGCGTCCCCGTTCGGACGTCGACGCCGGCCTCCCGAGCGCTCGTCGCGTACCCCTGGACGGCGAGGTTCGGGTCGGCGAACCCGTCGGCAGCGTTGTAGGTCGCTCCGACGAACTCGTCGGGATCAAGGCCCGGACAGCGCTCGACGGCCTCGCTGGGCGAGAGGAACTCGCTGTCCACGCCGAGGTCGTGCTGCATCGCCACGTTCTCGCGGAACCGATCGGCCGTCTCGGGGGTGCGGGCGAGGAAGCAGTAGCCTGGCCGCCGGTGGGCGATGTCGACGCCGAACTTCGCCTCGAACGCCTCCCAAACCCGCAGGCTCTCGATCGAGAGGCGGACGTTGACCGGCGTCGAGAACTGGGTCCTGATCCCGCCCGCCGAGCGGGCGGTGCTCCCCGTTCCGAGCGAGCCGCTCTCACAGAGGGTCACGTCCGCACCGGCCGCGGCGAGCGCGTTCGCGGACGAGAGCCCCACGATGCCGCCCCCGACGACGACCACATTCATGCTGGCGAATCTGAGCCGCGTGGTGGAATAAGTCTACTGGCGACGCCGGAAGCGGTGCCCATCGGAGCCCTCTCCGAGGAATCGTTCATTCGGCTCCGTCAAGACACTCAATGATTGGTGGAAGTGGCTTAATAATTGTGTAGTTTTTATTGGAAAGAAAGTAGCTCAAACATATCCGTTGTGTATATTCCACTTGAGTGGCTGTTTCGAGCAATCCTTTCTTTCTCTTTTTGACCTTCGTGTCGTAGTCTTAAGCGGAAGTCGACTGGAGAGCAATAGTATAAACGGTTTTGGATTTTGCCCGCTTCTGAGAAGATATGCTCTCGCTGGATGAGGCAGAAAATCTCGGTGCAGTAGCACAAGAAGCGGCGCTAATTACTCGTGACACCACCCTGGGCGTATCGGATGAGGAAGATATTACTGATGAATTCATCCACAATCTAGTTAGCAAACTGAATAGCGCCTCGATGAAGCATCTCGTCGCGGCTGACGAACTTTCTAAGATTAATCCACGGGCTGAATCTGTCGTGGGAGCCGATTTTATATTTATGGTTGTGTATGCGACGAGAGCCGCAATCACAGACTGGGGATTTCTATCGCAGGCCAAGTACTATGCTAATGCGACAAATCGATCAGGTGCGACAACCAAACTCGTCGATCAATGCAACACAATGCAGGGACACACTCCAGCCAGCTTTGCGAATATCTATTACAATGACACCTATCGATTCTTCCCTGCATCCCAACTCGTAGCAGACGGTCTTGCTGACACTAAACTTTCACTACCAGAAATGAGCAAGAAGTTTTCAAATCGAGCGACACGAAACTTCTTTAAAGAAGTGTTCTACGGTCTATGGGGTGATCGATGGGTCGCTCAACACTATAATCAATTACTTGAAGCCAATTCCAGTGACGATGTCCCTAACCGAACAGCTGCGACTGACGGTGGTGAAAATGTCTCTGCCAAGCGAGTGGTCATCACGATTGTTAAAGAAAGAGATGTGAACTATCGTGTTACCGACGAGCTTGGCTACGAGGATGCAGAGATGTTCTCTGATAGAGATATTTGATTCTCTGCTATCGTCACACGTTCGTTAGAAAACGCTATTTGTTGTATACGACCCTTATATACAGCATGACTTAAAATCCAATCATCATTCAGGAACCTCAACAAACCCGTTCGTTTCGCTTTTCGAATATTTCTACGACCGTTCCCGCCCTCACACCGAAGCGGGGAAACCCATAACCCGGTCGCTGGCGAGGCGAACGCATGGTCCTGGTGCTCACCGACGCCGAGATCGACGAGGTGCTCGCCCTCGAATCGCTCGCCAGTGAGGTCGAGCACGCGCTCGTCAAGCAGGCCGCGGGGGCGGTCGAACGCCCGGAACGACCCCACTACCCGGTCGGCGAAGGACTCGACTCCGACGACCCCCTCGGAACGGGCCTCGTGATGCCCGCGTACGTTCACGGCGAGGACTACTTCGCGACGAAGCTCGCCAGCATCCACGAGGGCAACGCCGACCGCGGGCTGCCGACGCTCCACGCCCAGATCGTGCTCGCCGACGCACGCACCGGCCAGGCCGTCGCCTTCCTCGACGGGACGCGGATCACCAACGCACGAACCGGCTGCATCGGCGGCCTCGCCGCCCGCGAGCTCGCGACCGACCCGGTTCGAATCGGCGTCGTCGGGGCGGGCGCGCAGGCGCGGTGGCAGACCAGGGCCATCGCCGCGCTGTGTGACGTCGAGAGCGTCGCGATCTACTCGCCGAGCGACTCGAAACACGAGTGCGTCGACGCGCTCGACGAGGAGGGAATTCCGGCGGAGGCCGTCGAATCGGCCGCCGACGCCGTTCGCGACAAAGACGTGGTCGTGACGGCGACCACGAGCACCGAACCGGTGTTCCCGGCCGACGCGCTCGGACCCGGAACGCTCGTGGTGGCGATCGGGGCGTACGAGTCGGGGATGCAGGAGCTCGAACCAGGAGTGTTCGATCGTGCGGCGCGTGTGTTCGCGGACGTGCCCGAGGAGGCGGCGACGACCGGCGATCTCGCCGCGACGTCGCTGACCGCCGCCGATCTCGTCCCGATGGCGGCGCTGTTCGAGGACGACGCAGGCCGGGAGTCCGCCGACGAGATCGTCGTGGTCGAAAGCGTCGGATCGGCGGTGTTCGACGTCGCCGCGGCCACGGCGATCTACGGGGCGGCACGGGAAGCGGGGCTCGGCACGGACCAGGCACTCTGATCGCTCCGAAATCGGCAGTTGGCCGGCGGAAAGCTGGTCTGCCGAACGGGTTCCGGTCGTGGACTCGACGACAGCCCCGGCGGTCTCAGAACGCGCGGAGGTCGTCGAGGACCGCTTCGGCGCTCCCGTCGGCGATGGCGTCGCGGGCCATCGCGAGGCCGTCGTCGAGCGACTCACAGTCCTCGCGGGCGTAGATCCGGAACGCGCCGTTGAGCGCGATGGCGTCGGCGAACGCTCCCTCGCGCTCGCCCGCGAGTACGTCCTCGGTAATCGCCGCGGAGTCGGCGGCCACGTCCTCGACCCCGAGATCCTCTTCGTCGAAGTCCATCCCGTACTCGGGGGTCTCGATCGTGAAGTCCTCCAGCTCGCCGGCTTCGCCCACGGCGACCGTCGTCGAGCCCGGCCGGATGTCGTCGTACCCCTCCATCCCCTGGAACATCACGACCCGGGGCACGTCGTAGCGCTCGCTGGCTTCGAAGGTGTCGATGATCCGCTTCGCGTAGGGCAGATGGTAGAAACTCCCGAGGTGGACGTCGGCCCCGGCAGGGTTCGCGAGCGTCTCGATCGTGTTGACGAACGTCCGCACCCCCATCATGTCGCGGCGATCGGCGAGCGCGTCGATCCCCGGATTGAATTGCGGCTGGTAGTAGAAGCCGAACCCGGTTTCGTCGACCATCGCAGCGCTTTCGTCGGGTTCGATCTCGGTCCGGATCTCCAAGGCGTCGAGGACGTGCTTGTAGGCGTCCTGCTTCTGCGTGGGGACGCGGTCGCCGGAGTGGGCGACGACCGGGGTGCCGGCGGCGGCAGCGACCACGCCCGCTCCGACACCGAGGATCGCGGAGCGTCCCTTGCCATCGTAGTTCGCACCGCAGTCGACGGGATCGCAGTCGGGAGCGGCGACGTTCACCGACTCCTCGGCCATGACGTCGATGTACGCCGCGAGCTCCTCTGGGGTGTTGCGCTTCCAACGGTTCGCGAGCCAGAACGCGCCGAGGGTGGTGTGGTCGGGTTCGTGATCGAGGATCCGCGTCATCGCCTCGCTGGCCTGGTCGCGCGTCATGTCGTCGGCGGACTTGTGTCCCGAGCCGACGACCTCGGTCATGAGTCGCTTGAGCGGCCACTCGCCGTACTGTTCTGTGATCTGGGCCATGACTCGTGTTGGATCGCGTGGCGCAAAAGGCTCCCGCTCGGTGCGCTCCTGAATCGAACACCATCGAACTCGGCGATTGGAATTCGGTGAGGACAGCTGACTTGGCTATAGCTAATCCCGACACAAACGAGAGACCGCAGGCCACACCCTCCCCAACCGACCCCCTCGTTCGCTACGCTCACTCGGTCATCCCTCGCGCGAGTCGCGCGTCTTCGACGCGCTCACGGGTCGTCCCTCCCCGTTCACGTCCGCGGCCCTCCCTTCGGTCGCGCCGCGCTCCGCTCCCGCGCGCCACCGCGGTTGACAGCAGCCGGCTTTCGTCGATCTGGGTGCTCGGGTCACGGCCACGCGGGATCGACACCGACGAAGTCGGCGCTCGCCTTCCAGAGACGTTCACGCAGTTGGTCGTCGTGGACGCGCGGGTCCGGGTCGGCGCGCTCGCATCCTTCGAAGTACACACCATTGACTTCGGCCACTTCGGACGCTGCGGCGAGTCGAACGAGACCGTCGGCGGCATCTTCGACTGAAGTCCCCACAAAGGGGAGGCGTGCGGCGACGGCCGTAGCGGCGCGGACGGGCAGTGAGGCGTCCCGGTAGAGCCCGCTGCCGGGGACGAACCCGGGATGGACGGCGTTCGCGGTCACGCCAGTCCCGTCGAGGCGCGCGGCGAGCTCGATGGTGAACAGGAGATTCGCGAGCTTCGAGCGCGCGTAGGCGTCGAGCGCGTCGTAGCCCGATTCGAGGTGGAGGTCGTCAACGTCGATTTCGCCGCGTCGGTGGACCGTCGAAGAGGTGCTGACGACGCGGGCCGGTGCGGACGCACGGAGCAGGTCGAGCAGTTCGTGGGTCAGGAGATACGGCGCGAGATGGTTGACAGCGAGCGTTTTCTCGTACCCGTCGTCGGTGAGCCGGCGGTCGTCGTGTGAGCAGGCGGCGTTGTGGACCAGAACGTCGAGGCGGTCGTACCGCTCACGGAACGCGTCGGCGAGCCCGCGAACGGCGTCCGTCGTAGCGAGGTCGGCGCAGACGAACGCTCCCTCGCCGCCCGCGCGCTCGATCTCATCGACGGCTGCCTGGCCGCGCTCGCGCGAGCGTCCGACCACGACCACGGTCGCGCCGCGGCCGCCGAGTCGCCGCGCCACGACACGCCCGATGCCGCCGGTCGCGCCCGTCACGAGCGCGACCCGATCAGTGAGATCTTCGAACCCGGTCATGCGGTGAGTGGACGCGCGAACGGGATAGTTCCGCCGAACCGATAGACCGTTGTGTCGAGGGCTCCTCCTCCAAACAATGAGTTCGCTGGCGGAGGGCTGGCGCGCGGATCTCGACGACGTCGACGCCGCACTCGTCGACGGCTATCAGAGCGGGTTCCCCGTCCGCGAACGTCCCTTCGAGGCCGTCGGCGACGAGCTGGGCGTGAGCGAGGCCGAAGCGCTCGCGCGCGTCGAGCGGCTGCGCGAAGCGGGCGTCTTCCGGCGGTTCGGCGCGGTCCTCAACCCGCCCGTGATCGGATCGTCGGCGCTCGCCGCGGTCAGAGCCCCCGAAGAACGCTTCGACGAAATCGCGGAAGTCGTCAACGGCTATCGTCAGGTCAACCACAACTACCGGCGCGATCACGACTGGAACATGTGGTTCGTGGTTACTGCGGGATCGCGCGAGACCCGCGACACGATCCTCGACGAGATCGAGGAGCGGACGGGCTGTGGCGTGTTGCGGCTCCCGATGCTGACCGACTTCTACATCGATCTCGAATTCCCCGTGGTCAACACCGATCGGTTCGCTCGGGAAGGAGTCGACGAAACCGACGTCTCGCCGACCCGGATCGGTGAGGACGCCGCCGGCGATCTTTCGGCGCTCGACGCGCGCTTGCTGCTTGCGATCCAAGAAGGATTCCCGCTAACTGCGACGCCGTACCGCGACGTTGCCGAGGAGATCGACGCTCCCGTGGACGAGGTGCTCGACGCCGTTCACCGATTGCGCGATGCGGGCTGTATCAAGCGGATCGGCTGTATCGTGAACCACGTCGTCACCGGGTTCGACGCGAACTGCATGGTGGTCTGGGACGTGCCCGACGACGCACTCGACGCCCGCGGGACCGAGGTGGGGGCGCTGCCGTACGTCACGCTCTGCTATCACCGTCCGCGCCGGCCCGAGCAGGACTGGCCGTACAACCTCTTCACGATGATCCACGGCCGCGAGTCCGACGCCGTCGACGCGAAAGTCGACGAACTCGCCGGCGACCATCTGCCCTACGACCACGAACGTCTCTACTCGACCGAGACGCTGAAACAAACTGGCGCGCGCTACGACGACCTCGTTGGCGAGGGCTGAGTTTGCGGCTGCGGCGCGGGTGCGGTGCGGCAAAGTGGTCGGCGGTCAGCGGAGCGGTGGCGGTCCTGGCGGATCGAGGGCGAAGGCCACGAACGGAGTGAATGGCCGAGGGCTCGGGC
Source organism: Halococcus salifodinae DSM 8989 (assembly GCF_000336935.1). Taxonomy (NCBI): domain Archaea; kingdom Methanobacteriati; phylum Methanobacteriota; class Halobacteria; order Halobacteriales; family Halococcaceae; genus Halococcus; species Halococcus salifodinae. The sequence goes on from NZ_AOME01000013.1 coordinate 102,242, forward strand.
GGTGCTGCGTGGTTGTGGTGGCGGTCAGCGGTGCGGTTCATCGGTGAATCACGGTTGCGGTCCGTGTGCCGATCATGACCATAGTGCAAAACTCATACAACAACGAACAGAAACATCAGTTTATGAGGGGGATTCGTACAGCGGGTGTGGCGGTGTTGTTCCCGATCATTTCGGTGGTCGCCAGTGCTGTCGTGCTTTTCCTCCTCAGCCTGATCGGTGTCGGGAGAGGCGTAGTGTGGGAGATGGCAGGTATTATCGCGTTTATGTCGGTACTTACACTCCTAGACACACTGGTATGGTACCGTGATCGCCAGACAGTGGGAGGGGATTGATACACTCAAATACGGACTGATCTAGCAGATTCAGGGAACGGACACAATAACGTTTGTTCGAGTTTTCATGTATTATTGCCACTTGATCGAGCAGCCACGCGACGGCCGGAACTCGTGGTCCACCGGGACGCCAGTGAGCACCGATTCGATCGCACCCGCCATCTCGAAGCCTGGCTCGCCGGAGGGCTGTTCGTCGGGGCCGTGGGCGTCGTCGAGCCGGCCGTGGTAGGCGAGTTCGAACCCGTTGTTGGTACTTTTGAACAGGAACGGATCGGGGGTGCAGACCGCGCCGTAGGCCCGCGCGACGTCCTGGGACTCGTCGCGGAGGTAGGCGTCGTAATCGATCGTACCCTCGTCGACGAGCTCCTGCATCGTCTCGAAGGAGTCGTCGGGATACTCTTCGGCGTCGTTGGGGTTGATCCCCACGACAGCGGCGTTGTCGTAGTCGTCAGCGAGCCGATTCAGGGTGTCGAACTTCGCCTGGGCGTAGGGACAGTGGTTGCAAGTGAACGTCACCAGCAGCGCCTTGTGGTCGGCGAAATCGGCGAGAGCATGAGTTTCGCCGTCGGCACCGGGGAGTTCGAAGTCGGGAGCTTCGTCGCCACGGTCGAGTTCGCGTGCGGATTCTTCGAGAGTCACGGCCGACCCACGTGCGCGAGGACCAAAGATGGCTCGACACCGCTTGGAGCCGCTCGCTGTCGGTCGTCGGCGGAATGGTGCAGATAGGTTTTTGCCAGCGGCGACGCACTCGACAACAACGAGCATGAATGGCGAGATCGCGGTGCTGTTGGTCGACGACGAGCCGGCGGTTGCGGACCTCGCGGCGACGCACCTCGAGCGGCTTCGCGACGACTTCGACGTCACGGTCGTCGAAGGTGGCGCGGCCGCACTCGCCCGGTTCGAACGCGATCCGGCGGCGTTCGACTGCATCGTGAGCGACTACACGATGCCCCGGATGAACGGGCTCGACTTCCTCGCCGCGGTACGAGAGATCGACACCGATCGCCCGTTCGTGCTGTTCACCGGCAAGGGATCGGAAGAGATCGCGAGCGAAGCCGTCTCGGCGGGTGTCACCGACTACCTCCAGAAGGGAACCGGAACGGAGCAGTACGAACTGTTGGCAAACCGAATCGAGAACGCGGTCGAGGCCCACCGTGCCGAGCGCCGGGCGGACGAACTCGCCCGGATCAACGGCGTGATCAGCGACGTCCAGCGCGAACTCGTCGGCCAGTCGACTCGCGGGGGGATCGAGGAGCAGGTCTGTGCGCGTCTCGCCCGGTCGACACCGTACACGCTCGCGTGGATCGGCGAGCCCGATGACGGCGACCGGGTCGTGATCAGCGAGCGCGCGGGATCGGGGACGGGGTATCTCGACGAGATCACCGTCCGGGCCGACGACACACCCCGTGGTCGCGGCCCGGCCGGACGAGCGCTCCGCTTGGGGGCCGTTCAAACCACGCGGAACTTGACTGAGGACGAGACGTTCGAGCCGTGGGCGGAGACCGCCAATCGCTACGACCACGAGTCAGTGATCGCACTGCCGCTCTCGTACGATGAGGTCGAGTACGGCGTGCTGGTGGTCTATTCGAGTCGGCGGTACGCGTTCGGCGAGGAGGAGCGAACGGCGCTCGCGGAGCTCGCGGGCACGATCGGGCAGGCGATCGACGCGGCCGAGACCCGGGCCGCACTCGAACGGCGCGAGCGCGAACTCCGCGAGGAGCGCGCGGTCGCAGAGGGGGTCTTCGACGCGATTCCCGACGCGATCTACGCGTTCGATCCCGAGGGCCGAATGCTCCGGTGGAACGACGCGTTCGCCGCGACGGTGGGGTACGACGACGAGACGATCGCGGAGATGAACGCCCTCGAGTTCGTCCCCGAGGCCGACCAAAATCTGATCGCCGATCGGATCGCGGCGATCGCAGAGCGCGGCGAAACCGTCACCGTCGAGTCGGCGTTCGTGACTTCGGATGGGGAGGCGATCCCCCACGAGTTCAACGGCGCACCGCTCACCGACAGCGAGTCGGTGTACGGAGTGATCGGTTCCGGTCGCGACATCACCGGTCGCAAACGTCGCGAGGCGGCGATCACGGCGCTCCACGAATCGACCCGTGATCTCGTCCGCGCGGACGACCGGGTGGGAGTCGCGACGGCGACCATCGAGGCCGCGGCGGAGGTGCTCGGTTTTTCGGCGACGGCCGTGCGACTGCACGACTCGGACACCGACACGCTCGAACCCGTCGCGGTGTCCGATGCCGCGAGACGGCTGCTCGGCGAACGACCCAGCTACGCCCACGGCGAGGCACTCCCGTGGCGTGCGCTCGATTCGGACGAGCCCGTCCTGACCGCGGGGAGCGTCGCCGAGTACGGTGCGGACGACCTCCCGTTCGAGAGCTCCATGTACGTGCCGCTCGGCGACCACGGAACGCTGAGCATCGGCCTGTCCGACGACGCGTTCGACGACGCTGACATCAGGCTGGCACAGGTGCTCGCGGCGAACGCGGCAGTCGCGCTCGATCGGGTCGACCGCGAGGCACAGCTGCGACGCCACGAACGCATGCTCGACGCCGCCGGTGACGGGATCTACGCACTCGATACCGACGGGCAGGTCACGAGCGTCAACGACACCATCGTCGAGAAAACGGGCTACGCGCGCGAGGAGCTGCTCGGCAAGCACGTCTCGACGTTCCTCGAAGCGGCGGACATCGAACACGGACGGGCCCTGATCCGCGATCTGCTCTCGCGGGATTCGTTCGGGAGCGTCAGCGAGTCCTTCGAGGCCACCGTGCATCCCGCCGACGGCAGTACGTTCCCGTGTGAGATTCAGGTCGCACTGCTCCCGACGGCGGAAGCAGAAGCGTTCCAGGGGACCGTCGGCGTGATCCGCGACAGTACCGAGCGCAAGCAGCGTGAGCGCGAGCTGGAACGCTACGAGACGATGGTCGAAACCGCGCCGGTCGGGATGTTCGTGGTCGATCCCAATGGGACGGTCGTCGGGGGGAACGAGCGGGCGGGATCGATGGCAGGCTACCCCATGATGGAGCTCCGCGGGAAACCGTTCCGGACGCTCGTCGAGAACGGAATCGTTCCGCCGGAAAGCATCGAGAAGTACGCCACGACAGTACGAGACCTGCTCTCGGCGGACACCGAGCGCACGACCGGGACGTACGAACTCACCATCACTCCGCCCAACGGGGATCGGCGTACGCTCAAAATCCGGGTTTCGTTGCTCCCGTACGACACGGAGTTCGAAGGGACAGTCATGATCTGTGAGGACGTCACCGAGCGCAAGCAGCGTGAGGGGGAACTCGAGGCAGCGCGGGCGCGGTTCCGGGCGCTGGCCGAGAACACCACGCTCGCAGTCGTCACCATCGACGAGAACAGTACGATTCGGTACGCGAACGACGCGGTCGAAGGGGTGTTCGGCTATTCCGCCACCGAACTCGAGGGCGAGTCGCTCACGACGGTCATGCCCGACCGGCTTCACGATCCCCACTTCGCAGGGCTCGACCGGTATCTCCGAGAGGGAGACAAGCATCTCGACTGGGGGTGGATCGAGCTCCCCGGTCGACACCGAGACGGACGCGAGATCCAGCTCGGCGTCTCGTTCGGCGAACACGCCGCCGAGGGCGAGCATCGCTTCACCGCCACGATCCGAGACATTACCGCCCAGAAACGCCACGAAGCGGCGATCGAGACGCTCCACGACGCGACGCGGGCGATGATCGACGCGGCCGACCGCGACGAGATCGCCGAGATCGCCGTCGCGACGGTCGAGCGCGTGCTCGACATGCCGATGTGCGGCATCTGGCTCCACGACGAGGCCGACGCGGTGCTCCGCCCGGCAGCGATCTCCGAGCGCGGCGTGGAGCTGTTCGGGACGGCCCCGACATACACCGGGGGCGAGAGCCTGTCGTGGCAGGCGTTCGAAGACGGCGAGACCCGTCGGTACGACCACGTCAACCGCGAAGCCGACGTCTTCGATCCCGAGACGCCGCTCCGCAGCGAGATCGTGGTCCCGATCGGCGAGTTCGGCGTGTTGAACATCGGATCGACCGAGCCGGGCGCGTTCGACGATGACAACGTTTCGCTCGCGAAGCTCCTCGCCACCAACACCGAGGCGGCGCTCTCGCGTGCAGACCGCGAGCGACGGCTCGTCGCCGAACACGATCGGCTCGCGGCGCTGTTCGAGAACGTTCCCGACGCCGCGCTCCGCTACGACCTCGTCGACGGCGAGCCGATCGTCCGGGACGTCAACACGGCGTTCGAGGAAGTCTTCGGCTACTCGTCCGAAACGGTGGCCGGCGAGAACATCGACGAGTTCATCGTTCCAATGAGTGACGACGACGAGGCCGACGAGCTCAACGAACGGCTGCTGGCGGGCGAACGGCTCCGAACGACCGCACGCCGGCGGACGGCCGACGGGGTCAGGGATTTCCTGTTGCACGTGGTGCCGATCGCACTCGACGAGCGCAACGCCGAGGGCTACTCGATCTACACCGACATCACCGATCAGCAACGCCGCCAGCGCGAGCTCGAACGCCAGAACGAGCTGTTGGAGGAGTTCGCGAGCGTCATCAGCCACGACCTCCGGAACCCGCTTTCGGTCGCGCGCGGCCGACTCGAACTCGCACGCAGGGAACAGGACTCCGAACACCACGAGGAGATCGACGCGGCGCTCGTCCGGATGAACGAGCTGATCGAGGACGTGCTCACGCTCGCGCGACAGGGACGGGTGATCGGCGCAACCGAGCGCGTCTCGCTCGCGACGGTCGCCAAGCGAGCGTGGCACACCGCCGGCACCGAAACCGCGGAGCTCACCGTCGACGATCCCGGCGAGGTCGAGGCCGATCCCGACCGGCTCGCGCGGCTGTTCGAGAACCTGTTCCGGAACGCCGTCGAACATGGTTCGACGAGCAGCCGGTCGGAGGCCGGCGACGCTGTGGAGCATGGCTCCACAAACCCACCTTCGCAGGCTCAGGAGGACGCTGTCGAACACGGCTCCACGAACAGTCAGGCTTCACCTGACGACACAACGGAACACGACGACGTCGCCGTGACCGTCGGCGCGCTCGACGATGGCGGGCTCTTCGTTGCAGACGACGGCCCGGGAATCCCCGACGGGGAGCGCGAGAACGTGTTCGAGGGTGGGTACTCCACCGCCGACGACGGCACGGGGTTGGGGCTCTCGATCGTCCGATCCATCGCCGAAGCTCACGACTGGACGGTGACCGTCGACGAAAGCGAGGCAGGCGGCGCACGCTTCGAGATCCGGACACAGACGTCCGATGAGACACGAATGTGACCGCTCGAACTGCAAGAGAGATCGAATTCGTCGGCCGTCTGTCGGTAAACACCGAAAAACTGAGTGCGAACTGACAGACGATATATTAATACGTCGAGCGGAATGGTTTTGAGAGGAATGTCGTCGGACGACGAGGCGAGCGTGACCGAGCCGATCCGCGTGCTGTTCGTGGACGACGAGCAGCGCCTCGTCGAGGTCGCCGCGCGCTTTCTCGAGGACCTCCAGGAGTCGTTCGTGGTCGTCACCGAAACCAGCGCCAGCGACGCTCTCGACCGGCTCGATCACGAGGGAGTCCCCGATTGCATCGTCAGCGATTACCGGATGCCGGGGCTCGACGGACTGGAGTTCCTCGAAGCGGTTCGTGAGGAGCACTCGAAAGTTCCGTTCGTCCTCTCGACGGGGAAAGGGAGCGAGGAGGTGGCGAGCGAAGCGATCTCGGCGGGCGTCACTGACTACCTCCGGAAGGACACCGGCACCGACCAGTACGCGGTGCTCGCGAACCGGATCGAGAACGCGGTGGCCCAGCGCCGGGCGGAGCGGGCGTTGGCCGAGCGCGAACGCCGGCTGGCCGCCCAGCGCGACGAACTCGCGACGTTCGATCGAATCAACGCAGTCATCCAGGGGATCATCCGTAACCTCGTCGCCGCGGCGACGCGCGACGAGATCGAACACACGATCTGCGAGCGCCTCGCCGCCTCGGAGCTCTACGAGTTCGCGTGGATCGCCGAGCGCGGCGCGGGTGGCGACCTCGCGGTACGGACCGGAGCCGGGATCGACGACACCGACGGGGTCGATGTCGCGACTGACGGCGGGGCGGTCGCGGAACCGGCAGCACGCGCGCTAGAGACGGGTGGGGTACAGGTTCTCGATCCAGCCGACGGCTCGATCGTGGAGGACGAAGCTGCGACCGATCACGAGCACCGATCGGCGGCGGCCATCCCGCTGTCCTACGAGAACGTGGTGTACGGCGTGCTCGCGGTGTACTCCACGCGACGGGACGCCTTCAGCGAGCGCGAACAGTCCGGGTTCGCGGTGCTCGGCGAGATCGCCGGGTTCGCGATCAACGCCGCCCAGAACATGCGGCTCCTGCTGTCGGACACCGCGGTCGCGCTCGAACTCCACGTTCCCGACGGCTCGGGGTTCGCCACCCGCCTCACCGAGCGCCTCGACTGTCGGTACAGCCTCGACGGCGTCGTTCCCGGTGCCGACGGAACGCTCCTCCAGTACGTCGTCGTCGACGGCGTCGCGCCCGAGCGCGTGCTCGATGCCGCCGACGAATCGGACCTCGTCGCGTCAGCGCGACTCGTCAGCGAGCGCGAGACGGGTAGCGTGTTCGAACTCGCCATCACCGACTCGCCCGTGAACACGCTGATCGAGGTCGGGGGAACGGTCCAGGAGTTCACGGCCGAGGACGGCGAAGCACGGGTGGTGGCGGAGATCGCCACCGACGCCGACGTTCGCACCGTGGTCGACGGGTTCGAGGCGGCGTACCCGGGGGCAGAGCTGCTGTCGAAACGCACCGTCGAACTCCCGCTCCGGACCGAGGGTACGTTCCGACAGACCCTCGACGAGCGCCTCACCCAGAAACAGCGCTCCGCGCTGCGGGCGGCGTACTTCGCGGGGTATTACGACTGGCCCCGTGACTCCACCGCCGAGCAGGTCGCGGAGTCGATGGGGATCACCTCCCCCACGCTTCACAACCACCTCCGGAAAGCCCAGCGCGAGCTGGCGGCGGCGTTCCTCGAAAACGACCCCGACGCGTAGGTCGGGCGGAAGTCTTTTGCCCCGGGCTGGTGGCCTCGGTAGTATGAGCGTTCGCGAGGAGGTGCTTTCGCTGCTGTGCGAGAACGCGCGCTACTCGACCACCGATCTCGCCCGACAGATCGACGCCGACGAAGGCGAGATCGAGGCGATCATCGAGACTCTCGAAGACGAGGGCGTGATCCGGGGGTATCAGGCGGTCGTCGACTGGCGGCAGGTCGACGACGAGCCGGTGCGCGCGCTGGTCGAGTGCAACGTCACGCTCGACCGCGAGACGGGCTACGACGACATCGCCGACCGGCTCGCGAAGTTCCCCGAAGTCGAGTCGCTCCGGCTGGTCTCCGGCGAGTACGATTTCTCGCTAGGGGTGCGCGCCGACTCGATGAGCGACGTCTCGCGGTTCGTCTCCGAGAAGGTCGCACCGGTGCCCGAGATCACCCAGACCGTGACCCACTACCTGATGACGACGTACAAGGAGCGCGGGGTCGAATTCGACGACGGCCACGACGACGATCGGCTGTCGGTCTCTCCATGAATCCCTCGGAGCGCACCCAACGCGTCCCTCCTTCCGGGATTCGGCGATTTTTCGAGCTCGCCGAGGAGATGGACGACGTGATCTCGCTCGGGGTCGGCGAGCCCGATTTCACCGCGCCGTGGAGCGCGCGCGAGGCCGCCATCGACTCCCTCGAACGGGGCCGGACCTCCTACACCGCGAACCGCGGGATGGCCGAACTCCGCGAGGCGATCGCGACGAACGTCGACGAGCAGTACTCTCTCGACTACGATCCCGACGAGGAGATCATCGTGACCGCGGGCGCATCGGAGGCGATCGACGTCGCCTTCCGCGCACTCCTCGATCCCGGCGATCGCGTCGCGGTCGCCCAGCCCGCCTACATCTCGTACGTGCCGGGCGTGATCTTCGCCGGCGGCGAGCCGCTTCGCGTGCCGACCCGCGAGGAAGACGCGTTCAAGCTCACCCCCGAGGTCCTCGACGCACACGATGCGGGGGAGGCCGACATGCTGGTGCTCTGCTATCCCAACAACCCCACTGGCGCGATCATGACCCGCGAGGAGCTCGCCCCGATCGCGGCGTTCGCCCGCGAGCACGACCTCACCGTTCTCTCGGACGAGATCTACGCCGAGCTCACGTACGGACGGGATCACACGTCGATCGCGACGTTGCCGGGGATGCGCGAGCGAACCATCGTGTTCAACGGCTTCTCGAAAGCCTACGCGATGACCGGCCTCCGGCTCGGCTACGCACTCGCACCGCCGGAAACGATCCGGGCGATGAACCGGATCCACCAGTATTCGCTCTTGTCGGCCCCCACGACCGCTCAGTACGCCGCGCTCGACGCACTCGAACACGCCGACAACGCGGTGGCGGAGATGTGCACCCAGTACGACCGTCGCCGTCGGTTCGTGCTCTCGCGCTTCGAGGAGATGGGAATCGACTGTTTCGAGGCCGAAGGGGCGTTCTACGTCTTCCCCGAGAGCCCGTGGCCCGACGCCGAGGCGTTCGCGGAGGCGCTGCTCGACGAGACGGGCGTGGCGGTCGTCCCCGGCGACGTCTTCGGCGCGGGCGGCGAGGGCCATCTCCGGGTGTCGTACGCCACCGGTCTCGAGGACCTCCGCGAGGCGATGGCCCGGATCGAGGCGTTCGTCGAGTAACTGCACGCCCAGGGTCCGCCAGAGACCGGCGGTCGTTTGATGGACACGGCGGCAGCAGCGACCGACGGGACAACGGGCCGACGCGGAGCCGATCGGGCGGCAGGTGAGGGTTTTTGTACGATAACCGGACCACCACCGGTGATGGACGTGTTCGGTTCGCAGCGTCACACCGACGAACGCGCCGCTGGCGGTCGGGAGAGCAACGGTACCGAATCCGGATCTCCGGACGGCACCGGAACGGTCGTCGAACGAATCGCGGCTGGGGCCGAAACCGCGAGCACGCTCGCCAGGGTAGTCGATCGGCGCACGGTCGACACCGATCCGTCGGTCGACGAAGACGGATTCTTCTCGACCGCCGACGGACGGACGACGGTCGCCAACCGCTACGACCTCGCGAAGGCGGTCCCCGTAGAGAAGCGCACACACTTCCGAGAGGTGACGCGCTACTGGGTCAACAAACCCTACGCGTTCGTGGTGATCTTCCACTCCGCGAAGGAAAACGAGGAGAAATACTACCTCGTCGAGCCCCACGTCACGGAAATCGAGGGGGATTTAGAGGAGTTCCTGACCCGGAAGTTGAAGACCGCGATCAAGTATTCGAGCGACGAGGTCATGGTCGAGGGCAGCGACGCCGACCGCGGACAAGTCATCGAGACCGAGACCGCCCGACTGCTCGATCGCTATGGTCTCTACGACGGCCCGATCACGGGGGCCGGCGAGTCGGGCGTGATCGCTCGGCTGAAACGCGCCCTCGGAGTGGGGGCGGACGACGGCGACGACGAAGCGCAGGACGGGAACCTCGTCGGGATCGCCGCCAGACCCGAGGCCGCGGTGCTCGACGAGGATGCGAAAGACCTCTCGGAGTACCAGGTCGAAAAGCTCCTCTACCGACTCAAGCGCGATTTCATCGGCTACGGCCGGATCGACGGGATCAAACACGACGTCAACGTCGAAGACATCTCGTGTGACGGCTACAACAGCCCGGTGTTCGTCTACCATTCCGATCGCGAACAGCTGATCTCCAACGTGTACCACGGTGAGGACGAACTCGACGATTTCGTCGTCAAGCTCGCCCAGCGCTCGGGCAAGGGCATCTCGAAGCGCCAGCCCCAGGTCGACGCCACCCTGCCGGATGGGTCGCGCGCCCAGCTCACCCTCGGCTACGAGGTCTCCGATCACGGGACGAACTACACGATTCGGCAGTTCAAGGACGTTCCTTTCACCCCGATCGACCTCATCAACTGGGGAACCTTCAGTCTGGAGGAGATGGCGTACATCTGGCTCTGCATCGAGAATAACAAGTCGATGCTGTTTGCGGGCGGCACCGCCTCGGGCAAGACCACGAGCCTGAACGCGGTCTCGCTCTTCATCCCGAGCAAGGCGAAGATCGTCTCGATCGAGGACACCCGAGAGCTCGAGATCCCCCAGCGCAACTGGGTCGCCTCGGTAACGAGACCGTCGTTCAGTGCGGATGACGCTGGCGACGTCGACGAGTTCAAACTCCTCGAAGCGGGTCTGCGCCAGCGCCCTGACTACATCCTGATGGGCGAGGTCCGGGGCGAGGAGGGTCGGACGCTGTTCCAGGTGATGAGCACGGGTCACACCACGCTCACCACCTTCCACGCCGACAACGTCGGCGAGGTCATCAAGCGCTTTACGACCGATCCGATCAACGTCTCGAAGACGTTGTTCACGGCGCTCGACCTCGTGAGTATTCAAACTGCGACTCGCGTGCGGGGGCAGAAGGTTCGTCGGAACAAGGTGCTGACCGAGATCAACTACTACGACGCCGAGAACGACGAGATCAACGTCCAGGACGTGTTCCAGTGGCAGGCCGAAACCGATGAATTCCTCCGAATGGGGAGTTCGACCACCCTAGAGGAGATCAAGTTTGATCGCGGCTGGGATCAGGATCGGCTTTCATCGGAGCTGTTCCAGCGGAAGGTCGTGCTCGCCTATCTGATCGATAACGGGCTCAACACCTACACCGAGGCCGCCGCGACGCTCCAGGCGTTCATCAACGACCCCGACACGATTCTCGGACTGATCGCGAACGACCGGCTGGAGAGGAGCCTCGACGATCTCCGCGGGATGGAGAGCGTGCTGATCGACACCGATCCGGCGGCGGAGGCAATGGTACCGCGGCCCGATCCCGACGAAGAGTTGGAGGAGCTGACGGGCGCGATCTTGGAGGAGGCCGACGATCGACTGTTCGACGAGTACCGACAGGGAGCGACGCCGCATCTCACCACCGCGCTCGCCGATGGGGGTGAGTGCGCCGAAGGCGCGCGATCCTCGCCAGACCTCCGGTCTGGCGGCGGTGAGCCGAGCAAAGGCCTGCGAACGTCGGAAGACGAGCGAAGCGAGTCTTCCGGAAGTAAGCCGAGCGAAGCGAGGCGAGCCTCGTCAGTCGAGCGAAGTGAGTCTGGCGGTGGTGAGCGCGAGCGCAGCGAGCGCGAACGTCATCGGGCTCCGCCCGATGGAAGTGAGCGCGCCGAAGGCGCGCGATCCTCGCCAGGCATCCGGTCTGGCGGCGGTGAGCAGGCCGGAGGCCTGCGAACCACGCCGGACGAGGACGACGAGTCCGGCGGCGGGCGTGATACAGACGAAACCGACGACGGCGCGGAGGGCGGGAAGTGAGCCACGAAGTAGGAAGCGCGGGCTACGGGGGTGGATCGAGCACGCTCGGCGATCGGTTCTACCCGCTCTATCGGTGGCTGTTCGACGAGGACGGCGATTTCGTCGACGACATGGAGCGCAAGCTCGCGGAGGCGCGGATGGGTGACACCGTCGAGATGTATCTCTCGCGGGCGCTCGGGGTCGGCGTCATCGCGGGTGCGCTGCTGTGGCTCGTGGTTACGCTGGCCGGCTACGCTGCCGTCGAGCTCTACGTCACCGAAACGCCGAAGCTGACCGATCTCCGGGTGCTCCACGGGACGGCGCTCGAACTCTTCGAGGCGATCAAGATCCCGCTGTTCGTCGCGGTCTCGGGCCTCGTCTTCGGGCTCGTCGGCTTCACGTTCGGGTTCGGTACGCTGATCGCGATCCCCTACTTCCGGGCGAGCTCGCGGAAACGGGAGATCAACATGCTGCTCGCGGACTCGGTCTCCTTTATGTACGCGCTCTCGATCGGCGGGCTGAACCAGCTCGAAATCTTCGAGGCGATGGCCGAGGCCGACGACACCTACGGCGAGGTCGCGCGGGAGTTCGAGAGCATCTACCTCGAAACCGAGTACTTCGAGACGGATTACCGAACGGCGATCAGAAAACAGACCACACGGACGCCGAGCGGGGAGCTGAGTCAGTTTCTGACCGATATGCTCTCGATCATCGACTCCGGTGGTGACATGACCGACTTTCTGCAAGACAAGAAGGACAAACACCTCCGGACCGCGAAACAGGAACAGTCGCTGGTGCTCGAAACCCTCGAACTGTTCGGCGAGATGTACATCACGCTCTCGGTGTTTCCGCTCCTGCTCATCATCATCCTCGTCGTGATGAGCATGATTGGCGGTTCCCAGACCACGCTGCTCTACGTCACCGTCTACGCGCTGATCCCGCTGATCGCGATCGGGTTCATGATCCTGGTCTCGACGGTCCAGCAGGACGAGGTCGGCGACGGCTACCTCCGACCGGACGACGTCGAGGGCGAGTGGGTCGGGAAGACGGGGCTCGGCCGGATCACGGATCTCGGTGCGGTTGAGCACTACGCCGGCACGCACGCCGTGTTCGATCGAATCCGGGACCGTGAGGGGACGTATCAAACGGCGAAGCTGCTCGAACGGCCCCACCTGTTCTTCCGAGATCACCCGCTCGCGGTGCTCGCGCTCACGATCCCGGCCACGATCGTGCTGCTCGGGTTCGCGCTCGTCTCGGGTGCCGCGCCACTCTCGATCGATGGGTTCGTCGCGAACCCGATCGGGAGCACGGTGCTGTGGATCTACGTGCCGCTCTATCTGAATCTCCTGCCGCTCGCGGTGTTCTACGAGTGGAACGTCAGGTCGCGCCGACGGATCACCGGCAAACTCTCCGAAAGTCTCCGGAAACTGTCGAGTGCGAACAGTACAGGCCTCACCCTGCTGGAGTCGCTGCGTCTGGTCGCCGACACCTCTTCGGGCCGGCTCGCCGACGAGTTCCGGACGATGCACGCGAAGGTCAACTATGGGACGAGCCTGACCACGGCGCTGGTCGAGTTCAACAACACCTACCACATCCCGCGGCTCGCTCGGACGGTGAACGTGATCGGCCACGCTCAGGAGGCCTCCAGCCGGATCACGGAGGTGCTCACCACGGCGGCGCGGGCAAGCGAAAATCAGGACGACCTCGAACGCGAGCGCCGGTCACGTGCCCGGATGCAGGTCGCGATCATCGTGATGACCTTCCTCACGCTGCTCGGGGTGATGGCGATGCTAAAGGTCAACTTCCTCGGCACGATGGCGAGCACCGCCCAGGAGACGAGTGCGAGCGGCGCGAGCGGGGGTGCGGCGAGCGGTGCAGGCGGCCCGACGAGTTTCGGGAGCAACGTCGACGTCGACCTGATGGGAATGCTGTTCTTCCACGCGGTGACGATCCAGGGGATCATGTCGGGGTTCATCGCGGGCTACATCCGGAGCGGCGATCTGCTCACGGGGACGAAGTTCGCGGTGGTGCTTCCGACGGTTTCGCTGATCGTGTTCGCAGTGATCTAACACCATGTTCGAACCACTCACACAGCGATTACAACGGCTGAGCGAGGATGAACGTGCGGTCTCCCCGGTCGTGGGGTTCGTGTTGATCTTCGCGCTGATCATGCTGGTGTTCACGATCTACCAGGCCGACGTGGTGCCGGCTCAGAACGAGGAAGCCGAGTTCAAGCACAGTCAAACAGTCGAGAAGCAGATGAGCCAGTTGAACGACGCGATGACGGCAGTCAGCGCTACCGGGGCATCGCGCTCACGAACCATCGCAACTGGGATGCAGTATCCGAGTCGCGCGCTTGCGATCAATCCGGGGCCACCCGCGGGATCGCTGCGGTTGGGTCAGAAGAACACGATCGGTCTCAGGGAGGTCAGCGTCGATGGGAGCGGATACTGGGACGAGGCGGACGATGGGAGTGGGGAGCCAGCGTTCGAATCGAAGCCAGTCGTCTACACGGTAAACTACAACAATCAGCAGAACGATCCCCGGTTCACGATCAGGAACGGGCAGTTGTTCAGACAGTACGGCGGTAGTGAGGCGCTTTCGGACGGCGGTCAGGCCGGCGATCCGATTCCCGACAAGCAGATCGATTTGGTACTGGTCGATGGCGACATCAGCCGGAGCGGTCAGAGCACCAGTGTAACGACAAGTGAAGTGAGTAGCTCAGCTGGGTATTTGACGGCTACCACTCACGGAGATACGGTGCTCACGTTCCCGACGACGCTCACTCAGTCGGAGGCACAAAGCACCTTTAACGGCAAATCATACGCCACCCTCGAGGGCTACAACAGCAGGAGCGACAAACCGAACACCATCGACGTCACACTCACATCGGGCGAGCAGTTCCGGTTCCGGATCACGAAGGTCAGTTTGGGCAGTGACGGCAACGCGCCTGCTCACGAGGTCGTCCCGACCGAAGACACGATCGCTCCAGACACGCCGACAGCTACACTCAACGCCACGGTCAACGAATCGGTCTCGTTCAGCGTACTCGTCCGCGACAAGTACGGCAACCCGGTTCCCGGTGTCGAAGTCGAGGCCAACAACGGGACCAACGTCGTTCCCGATTCGACGACGACCGACGACGACGGGGAGGCGACGTTCAGCTACACACCGACAGCGAGCGCCAATCGGACGGTCAACATCACGGCGGGCGAAGTGACATCGACCTACGACACCGCAAGCTACGATGTCACCGTCGAGGAGGGCGAGGAAACCGTCTCGACCGACAACAGCTCCGTCGTCAAGACTGGTTGTGCCGCCTCCGGGAACGCCTCTCTCATTGTCGAGAATACGTATAGCCATCCAGTAGAAGTCAGTATTAGCACTCGGAGTGGGAGTCCGTTTACGCTCCCACCCGATAGCAAAACGACCTATACAGTTGGTGGTGGAGCGATGTCATACCAAATAACCAACAACACGGACCTGATAGCTTCGGGAAATCTCGACTGTAGCGGTTGAACCATATCCCGATCGATGTTCCGTTCGCCAGCGAGTGTTCACTCCGGCGCGTACCGCCACGTCGCCGTGCCCGGCCCGGGCGGTGAAACACCAGGCAGTTCGTTCAACAGCGGCGCGACGAGTTTGTCATACCAGTCTTCCGCATCGAGCCCCGCGTCGCGCCGCGGGTAGACGTTCGCCACGAGACTCAGCCGCGAGGCGGTCCGGTGGGTGATGAGGTACTTGTACGCCGCGATCACGGCGTCGTCGCGGGTGCGTGTCTTATCGAGCGACGAGTGTTCGTAAGAGAGTGCCTCCACGAACGCTCTCGTGTTCGCCGAGCCGACGGCAGAACTGGCCATAATCCACCTCAATCGGCGGTACAAGAAAACGTTCAGTCAGACGGTCGTCTGACGCCGATCGCGGCGATCGGGAACGGTGGCATTCACGGATGGCGTTTCGGTCGGACGGAGGGCTCGACGAGCGCGTGTGACGATGAACAATCCGGTGGAGGAGTGCCGATACTAGAGGCGACCACTTCCGACGACGGCAAGCCCGAGGCTCCCGGCGAGTAGCAGCCCCGCGAACACGACATCCGGAAGCGACACAGCCCCCTCACCCAGAGCACCGGCAACGATGGCTACGATGGCGAGAACGGTCGGCAGCGGATGGACGACCAGTTGCCGAGCGAAAACGCGGACCGACCAGTAGCTCGTCTCCAGCATGGCGGCGATGGCGGCCCCGAACGGACGGTTCCCATCCGGGTTCTCGACAGGTTCGAACTCGTCGAAGGCGTCGTCACTGACCGTGATTATTTCGCCAGTGTGGACCCGTCGACCATCGGGAGTCCCGACTCTGAGGAGCGTCACGCTCTCGCCGACGGTCCCGACCACACGGTAGATGCCGTCAGGAGAGTCGAAGTCGGTCGAGCGGACGTGATCGTTGACCGACGGAGAAACCATTGTCGGACTGGTATTATCCGCCACCACGGTAAGTATGGAGGCCGAGTCCGTCTTCTCGCCGCAAGCCGATCCGGTGGCGACTTCGCGTCGAGACCGGCCTCGATCGAATCGTTCCGCTGGCTACGTGGAGGAACTACGAGATCTATTTGTCATGGGTGACTAGTTTATGCTGTTGTAGGTTCTATACTGTAGTCGGTAGTGAAATATCATGAGTGAAGAAACCACAGTTACCGACAACGGACAGTCACTGGCGACGAGCTGGCGCTCGCTCGCGATCGTCGGCGTCCTGACCGCGCTGTTCGGCGTGTTAGCGATCGTGTTCCCGTTCGTGACCGGCGTGTCGTTCTCGGTCCTGCTGGGTGTGTTGCTCGTGGCCGGCGGCTTCGTGCACGTCGCTCACGCGTTCACCGCACAGGACTGGAAAGGAAGGCTTTGGCAAGTCCTGCTCGCAGGGCTCTACGGGGTGGCAGGGATCGCCCTGCTGGTGAACCCACTGTTCACGCTGGCGACGCTGACGCTCATCCTCGCGGCGTTTTTCTTCGCCGACGGGATCATCGAGACGATCATGGGTCTCCGGCTTCGGGGTGAGGACGGCTGGGCGTGGCTGCTCGCCAGCGGGGTGCTCAGCATCGTCGTCGGCGCTGCGATCTGGATCGGATGGCCAAGCACTGCCCTCTGGGTGGTCGGCCTCCTGTTCGGTATCAACCTCCTCAGCACCGGCCTCTCGATGCTCGTGCTCGCCATGGGCGGACGCAACCACGCTCGTGGGACGGAGGACGTCAGCCAACCCGGCACGAAGCCCCGCGGCGCGTGAGCGGTCCCGGGTAGTTCTCGGTGGCTACCGCCTCGGGGAAGATAGCACGACGGATCACGAGGAGGGGAACACGATTTTGCGCTCGGCGTACGGTATCGATCGATGACGGAGTGAATACTCCCGTTCATCGCTCATCGTCCTGCCTGCGCCACGGAACCCTCCCCTGTCGGCGCACATGATCCCGATAAACCCGAAGGCGGTGCGACGTATCGGCCGAAGGGACACAGGTGCGCTCGAGAGAAACTCACACAAACCCACGCCATCTCGGTTCCTCCCAGTGTCGACACAGTACTTGACGATCCAGACCAAGCAGGGAGCATGCAGATCGATCTCAGCCACCGAATCGAGACCGGCATGACGACCTATCCGGGCGATCCGTCGGTCGCCGTCGACCCGCACGCGACGCATCCTTCCGACGACTGCCACGTCGACAGCGTGGAACTGGGGAGCCATACGGGGACCCACGTCGACGCACCGCTGCATATCGTGCCGGACGGGCGAGCCCTCGACAGCTATTCGCTCGACGAGTTCACGTTCGAGGCCGTTCGGGTGGATTGCACGTCTCTGGACGATCGTGATCCCGTTTCGATCGAATACGTTCCCGACTGTGCTGCGGAGATCGTCGTCTTCTGGACCGGCTGGAGTGCCCACTGGAACACCGAGCGGTATCTCGATCATCCCTACCTGACGCCCGACGCCGCCACGGCGTGTGCCGAACGAGGCTATGCAGTCGGTGTGGACACACTGAATCCCGACCCAACGCCCACCGAAAACGCCGTCGAGAGCGAACCGGACGGGTTTCGGGCACATCGGGCGCTCCTCGGTGCCGACGAACTCATCGTCGAAAACCTCCGCAACCTCGGGGCGGTCGACGAACGCTTCGAACTCCGTGCGTATCCCCTGGCACTCGGTGGCGATGGCGCGCCGGTCCGCGCGGTCGGCGTCGTCGAGTGACGGTGGACTGGCTGCTCGTCCGATCGGTAGTGCGGAGCTCATCCTCGGAGAACGAGGCCGAACGAGACGGGTCTCGAAAACCGCGTTCTCCCGAGCCATCGTCCCGGAGGCGATAGTTTCCTCCGAACGGCCGGTGGATGACCGATCGAGAGCGACCGGCTACAGGTAGCGGTCCTGAATGGACGACGCTCTCGTTCAGTTGGAGGAAGCTGTATCCGCTGTGACGATCCGGTTCGTCACCGCAAGGGCGATACCGATGGCGAGCAGCGCTGCCAGAACCCATCCCCAGATCGGGATCAACGGTCCGCCGGTCAGTTCTATCAGACTGCCGGTCACGATGACGACGACCAGCCCGAGTACGGTGGTGGCTGCTGTCACAGCCGGCTGGAGGTTCCGTGTCCGGTAGGAGTAGACACCCGTAGAGATCACCCCGAGACCGACGGCCACTGAAATCGCTTGAAAAACGCGGACCGCGACCGCGATCCGTCGGCTTTCGCTGGGAGGATGGATGGCGAACAGTGGAACGATGGCGACGAGAACCCCGAGGACGATCACCGGAAGGATGCGACGATCGCCGTTCGATGACGTCAGCCGTCCATCTTGGTTCATCGCCGGCTCAGTTACCGTATCCAAGCAACCACGTCTTTATCCTTTCGGGAGCACAGCGACACATCGAATACGACTCGGTTTTCAGAACTGCGAACGTTTCGTTCCCGCACGTTCAAGTGGTCCAGTCGCGTGAGTGGGCTCGATGTCGTCGCCGGCAGTCGTCACGGTCGGCAGTGCGGTCGTCGACCGGATCTACACGCTGTCGAACCTCCCCCAGCCCGACGGCGGAGCGTTCGTTCGGGATCACACCACCGCCGTCGGTGGTGTCGCCGCGAACGTCGCGTCCGGACTCGCCGAACTCGGGCGCGAGACCGGGATCGTCACGCGGCTCGAGACGGACGCTGCCGAGCGCATCGAGACGGATCTTCGAGAGCGGGGCCTCGACTGTACTCGGGTGCGCTCCGGCCCCGAAACGTCGTCGTACACGCTGATCCTGCGGGGACCGGATGGCGAACGGATGGTCGTCGCCGGTGGCCAGAGTGTCCCCAACCTCCGGCTCGACAACGCCGATATGAGCTACGTTAACGACGCAAGCGTGGTGTTCACGAGCGCCTACGCGCCCGATGCGGTCGTGTCCAGACTCGTGACGGCTCGTGAACGCGGTGAACTCTCGACGCTCGTGTTCGATCTCGCTGGCCCGCTCTCGGAGCTCGAAGGACGCGGGACGTCGCCCGCGACCATCGATCGCCTCCTCGACGTCGCCGATCTCTTCGTGGTCGGTGCGGTCGCCGCACGATCGTCTTTCGGCGGGTGCGACGAAGCCATCACAGCGCTCGAACGACGGGGCGTCGGTCGGGCCGCCGTGACTCGCGGTGACGCGGGCGCGGTGCTGCTCAACGAAGGGACGACGGTCGACGTTCCGGCTATCGAGGTGGCTGTCACGGACACGACGGGGGCCGGTGACGTCTTCACTGCGGGGCTGATCCACGCGTGGTTGCTGAACGGGCTGTCGGCGAAGGAAGCGGGACGGTTCGCCGCCGGTGCGGCCGCGCTCAACTGTGCTGCCGAGGGTGCGCGCGGTCATCTTCCGACCGACGCCGTGGTCCGGTCGTTCTTAGACGAAAAGGACGACTAAGGAACGGCCTCGACGACACGCTCGACCGCGGCTTCGTCCACCGGGTTGGTCGTCTCGCCGTCGTGTTTGAGCGCCGTCCCGACGATCGCTCCATCGGCAACCGAGAGCAGATCGGGGGCCGTCTCGGGGGTGACGCCGCTGCCGAGGAAGACGGGTGCATCGAGTCCGCGGGCGTCGCGGCACTCGACCACGCGATCGAGAAACGCTTCGTCGACGGTCGCACCGGTTCCAGCCCCGCTCACGACGACGGCGTCGGCACCGCCACGTTCGACGAGATCGGCGAGTTCTTCCGTGAGAGAGCGCTCGGCGAGCGGTGCGGAGTGTTTCACGTCGAGATCGGCGAGGATCGCGACGTCGGCGTCGAGTCGCTCGCGGAGTCGCAGCGTCTCGTGGGCCATGCCCTCGACGACGCCCTGATCGGTGAGGCGCGCGCCGGTGTGGACGTTCACGCGAACGAACGTGCCTCCTGTGGCGGCCGCAACGGCGAGCGCGCTGTGGACGTCGTTCCTGAGGACGTTCACGCCGAACGGGATCGAGACGTGGTCGCGAAGCGTGGCAGCGAGCGATGCGATGTCGGCGACGACGTGGCGGGGCACGCGGTCGGGATAGAACGGCGCATCGCCGAAGTTTTCGAGCATGATGCCGTCGACGCCACCCGCTTCGAGCGCCGAGGCGTCCCGACACAATCGCTCGCGGATCGCGTCTCGGTCGCCCTCGAACCCGGGCGATCCGGGGAGCGGCGGCAAGTGGACCATGCCGATGAGCGGCGTGTCCGTACTGAAGACGTCCATAGGATAGTGTGAACGTCGCCGGGCTTAATCCTGCAGGTCGCCAGCGAAGCGACGGTCACCGCCACCGTCGAAAACGTGCCGTCCACGCTCTCGTGTAGACTAATGGAGTGGCGTGCGAATGGTTCGGAAATCCGATGGCGACGAATCGACCCAGCTTCCGTCAGCCGGAGCGGTCCGTGCTGAAAACGGCTCGAAGTGATCGACGATGAGAGTCCGATTCAGCCGCTGAACGTGGCCAACGCCAGTACGGATCCGAGGTAGACGACCGTCACCACGACGGCGACGACCGAGACCGTGTTCACGAGTTCGAAGTTCGCCGACGCCCGCTCCAACAGTCCGGTCGAGGAGCGTTCGGAATCCGGGCCGAAGTCGGTTTCGCCCCGTTCGATTTCGGCGACGGTCGGCATCACTGCCGGGAGGTTCTTTCGGCGAGCGTCGATCGTGTTGAGAACGAACACGGCTCCAGCGGTGACGACGAGTGCGGTGGGCAGGATCACGGCTGGTGACGTGATTCCCAGCGCGTACAGCGTGTACATCACGACCGCGACGCCACCAGCAGTGAGCGCGAAGGGGATCTGGGTGTTCACGTGATCGATGTGATCCGATCCCGAGAAGATCGACGACATGACCGTGGTATCGCTGATCGGTGAGCAGTGATCGCCCATGATCGCCCCGCCGAGTAACGCGCCCAACAGAACGGGGAGAATTTCTGCCCCGACCGTCTCGTAGCCGAGCGGCAGCGCAAGCGGCGTGACGATCGACATCGTCCCCCACGAGGTGCCGGTCGTGAACGCGATGAACGCCGAGATGGCGAAGATCAGGATCGGGAGCGTCTCGCCAGGCAGGCCACTCCCGGTCACCACGTTGATGATGTACTGAGCGGTACCAACCTGTCCGGCCGCGAGACCGATCGTCCACGCGAGAACGATGATCGCCACCGCGATCATCATGGTCTTGAACCCGTCGACGATCGTGTCGCTCGCCGTATCGAGATCGAGTGCGCCGGTCGCCACAGTACCAAGAAACCCGACGACGGCGAACGCGAACGCCGAGAACAGCAACGCTCGGGCGATGTCCGTCTCCTGGAAGGCTTCGGCGATGCCAACGCTCGGGGACGCACCACCACCGAGCCACCACATCGAAACGAGTCCGGCGACGACGAGGGCGACGATCGGCGCGAAGAAGTTCACCAGCGTCGGGTTCGTTTCGCTCGGCTCGCCGACATCGGAGCTGACGTCCGACAGCGGGGACGCACCCTCCCGCATCGTTTTTCGCTCGCTCCGCGCGCGCCACTCTGCATCGAGCATCGGGCCGTAGAAGCGTTGGGTGATGGCGATGAGTCCCACCATGAGGAAGGCCATGAGACAGTAGATGTTCCACGGAATGCTCTGTAAGAACAGCTCGTAGGGAGACGCGCCGATGGCGGCAACAGTCAGGGTACCGGCAGTGATGACCTGTGCGATGACCGAGACCTGGAACCCGATCCAGTTCGAGATCGGCCCGAACGTCGTCACGGGAGAGGTCGTCGAGTCGAGCACGTAGGCGTGCATCTCCCGCGAGGAGTACCGCGAGTTGGCGAGCTCCTTCGTCGCATTCCCCGTGATGATCGTGCTCGTGTACGAGTCGAAAAAGATGAAGATGCCGATCAGCCAGGTGAGTACCTGCGCATCGCGGGCCGTTTCGACCCGATCGCCGACCCACTGTTCGAGGGCGAGGATGCTACCGGACTTGTAGATGAACGCTGCACCCGCTCCCATCAGGAGAATCAACACGAGAAACGTCGCGTTGAACGGGTCACGCACGGTTTCGACGATCCAGTCGAGTGACAGCGCCGTCGCGGCGAGTGGATTGCCCGATGTGGCGATCAGCGCTCCCGACCAGATGCCCGCATAGAGGGAGATGAGTACCTGTCGCGTCGCCATAGCGAGAACGATGGCGACCAGTGGCGGGGCGAGGGCCAAAATCGGTGGCTCTGGAACTGGCACACCAGCCTCCTATCGAAAGAGCGTGATAGTTCTTCTCCATTGGTGACGGAACACCGCTCACGGAATCGGTGCGGTCTCCGTGTCCGCCGTGAGTGACTGGGCCCAATCTTCATATCGGATGCATTACTACTCGTATCACATGGAGGATCGAACGTGTGTGGTGACTGGCTCGTCGCGCGGGATCGGACGGGGAATCGCCGAGTGCTTCGGAACGCAGGGGGCGAACGTCGTCGTCAACTACCGTCGGTCGGAAACGGAAGCCAACGAGGTCGTCGACCGGATCGAATCGGCCGGCGGGCGTGCACTCGCGATCCAAGCGGACGTTACCGACCAAGAGCAAGTGGAGGCGATGCGGGAGACGACCCACGACGCGTTCGGCCGTGCGGACGTCGTGGTCAACAACGCGGGCATCAACCAGGACGTGCTGTTTACCGAGATGAGCCACGAAGAGTGGGACACGGTGCTCGACATCCACCTCGACGGGGCGTTTCACTGCACACAGGCGTTTTACGACGACATCGCGGCGGCAGCGGAGGGGCGACTGATCAACATCTCGAGCATCGTGGGCAAAGGTGGCAACATGGGACAGGCCAACTACGCGACGGCGAAAAGCGGGATCTTCGGGTTCACCCGGACGCTGGCGTTGGAGCTTGCGGACGAGGGATCGACGTCGAACTGTGTCGCCCCGGGATTCATCGCGACCCAAATGCTCGACGGCGTCCCGGAGAAGCTGAAAGCAGGCATCGAGGACGACACGCCGCTCGGACGGCTCGGCACCGTCGAAGAGGTCGCCGAGGTCGTCGGCTTCCTCGCGGACGAGAAATCGTCGTTCATCACCGGTGAAGTGATCGACGTCAACGGTGGCAAGGATCTGTAACGACGCACCTCTCGGGATCGGCCGCTCGGCTTCCCGGCGTCGTCATCGGGACTGCCAACCGTCCCTATCAGTCGCCGGAGCTCGCAGCCGGCCGGTACGACCGACTGATCGCTTTCCACTTGCCGGTCGAAAACCGATAGTAGTTGACGATCGCGGGAGCCACCATCTCGATGACGATCGCAAGCCCCAGCCCGGCGAGACCGAGCGGCGTGACTGCGCCGAGGTAGGCGACCGGGATGGCGATCGCGTACCCCAGCACCTGCCCGTAGAACGGCCAGCGAGTGTCGCCGCTCGCGCGGAGCGGGCCACTGGCCGTCCGTGAGAGCCCGCGGAACACGATCCCGACACAGGTGGCGTAGATCAGCGTCACCGTGATCGGCAGCGCGGGCGCGGTCGGATCGCCGACAAAGGCGAGCGCGATCGGCTCGGCGAACACGAACACGAGTCCTGCCGAGACGAAATACACCACGACCGCGAACCGCATGACGTCGCGGCCGTATGCTTCGGCGCTCGCCTCGTCGCCGATCCCGAGTTCCTGACCCACCAGGCTCGACGACGCGAGGCTGAACCCCCAGCCCGGCGTGTTCATCAGGTCCCGCACCCGCAGCGCGATCACGAACGCCGCCGCGACCGCCGTCCCGAAGATGTCGACGATCGCGAGCAGCGGGAACTCGCCCAGCCGCCACGCCAAGTTCTTGCCGATCATGGGCGTGCCGATCTCGACCAGTTGACGCATGGTGTCGCGATCGACGTACGTCCCGAGTGGATCGAGCGTCACCTCGAACGACCCGACCAGTGGGACGCGGCCGTGCGTGAAACCGAGCGCGAACGTCGTGGTGACGACGACGTTCGCGAGCACGGTCCCGATCGCCGCACCGACGACGCCGAGCCCGACGCCAAAGATCAACACGGCGTTGAGTGCGATGTTCACGACCGCTCCGCCGGCCCGGATGACCATCGGCGTCCACGCGTCGTCGGTGCCGACGAGCGTCCGACTCCCGATGAGGTTCAACCCGGCGAAAGGGATCCCCAACCCGACGACCTGGAGGTAGTCCGCACCGAGGGCCACGACGGCCGGATCGTTGCTGAGCAGGCCGACGAGCTCGGTTGGCAGCGACCAGAAGAGCGCGGCGACGGGGATCGTGAGCGCGAGCACGATCACGACACTCGATCGGACGGCCTGTCCACCGCTCTCGTCGGCACCGTATGCCTGCGAGACGAGCGCGATGGTGCCGCTGGCGACGCCGCCACCGAGCGCGAACGCGATGCCCCAAAAGGAGGCCGCGAATCCGACGCCCGTGATCGCACTCGTGCCGATAGCGACGCCGACCATCGCGACGTCGATGGCGTTTTTCGACATCCGCGCGAGGCCGGTGACGATCCGCGGCCACGCGAGGTCGGTCGTTCGGCGCGCTCGCTCCCGGTCGATCAGCCCCGCGCGGACGAGCGCGAGACCGACCCAGTACACGACCAACCGAACGGGGTTTGGAGGGCGTTCCACGAAGTCGTCTGGGTGTTGTCGATGGACGTCAAAGCAGCTTCCGCAGGCGGCAGAGCGGGCTGGTTCCCGTTCGGCGATCGGAACTTTCGCACCTACCGAACCCGTTCGAAACGTCAGTTCGGGTGATGAAGGTTCTGCCAGAACAGGTGCCCACCACCGCCTGTCATGATTCCCCCGACGATCAGCGCGAGGAGCATGGCTTCGCGGCTGAGCTGTTGGGTCGTACAGATCGATCCATCGATCCCGGCACCGTGGACGCACAGTTCCAGCGGCACCAGCAGAGCGAACGCAACGATCAGGAGGCCACTACCGACGAGCACGCCGCCAAGCAGGAGGGCATCCGTCCTGGCCCGCCGTGCCGCGATCGCGTCCCAGGCTTCCCGCACCGCCTCCCGTTCGCGCTCCGTTCCCTGCTCCATCGTCTAGCGATACGATTGAGGGGCGTTAACACTATTGGCGCGGGTTGAGGTCTGCGTCCCGGTCACCGCCGTCCGCCGAATCTTCGATCCACCCGCCCCGGAAAGCCAACGCTCATTGGATACGACGGAGGAGCAATCACATGTCGCGGTCGTTCACCTCGCGCCTGGTCTCGGTGTCGAACCCGCGCGAGGTGTGGCTCATTACGGTGGCACACGCCGTCAACGAGTTCTACAGCGTCGCGCTCCCGCCGATCCTGCCGCTGTTGGTGAACGATTTCGCGATCTCCTACGGCGAGGCTGGAGCGTTGCTGACCGTCTTTTTCGCCACGTACTCGATCTTTCAGTTGCCCGCGGGCGTGCTCGCGGACCGGATCGGCCAGCGGTGGCTCCTCGCCGGCGGCATGGTCGTGCTCGCGGCCGGCATCCTCGTCGCAGCGAGCGCACAGGGGTACTGGACCCTCGTCGCTGCCGAAGTGATCGCCGGCATCGGGGGCAGCACCTACCACCCCTCTGGCATGTCGATCATCAGCGATCTCGAAACCGGCGCTACCGAAGGCAAGGCGATGGGAATCCACGGACTCGGCGGGGTCGTGGGTACCGCCCTCGCCCCGGCACTCATCGGGGGCTTGGCAACGCTGTTCGACTGGCGGTTCGCGCTCACGGTCAGCGCGGCAGTCGGTGTCGTCTATGCGATGGTGTTTCTGGCCGTGTTCCGGCCCCGACACCGCTCCGACGACGCAGCCCCGGTCGAACCCGACGGCGGGACCGACGAGAGCCCTGCCTCGCGGACGAGCGAGAACACCGGGGATCGATGGTCCGGTCTCTCCGGGCTGGTTTCGGTGCCGCTCGAACCCTGGGTCGCAGTGTTGTTTCTCGCCAACCTCGCGATCGCCACGGAACTCGGCGCGGTCCGGACGTTCGTCACGTCCTTTCTCGTCGAACACGCCGGCACGACCGCCGGTGTCGCCAACGGGATCTTCTTCGGGATGCTCGTCGGTGCCGGGATCTCCTCGCTCGCCGCGGGTTCCCTCGCCGACAGCATGGATCGGCGAACCCTCGGCTTCGGGGCGCTCGCGACTTCGACGATCGTACTGGGTGCGACCGC
Organism: Halococcus salifodinae DSM 8989; assembly: GCF_000336935.1. NCBI lineage: Archaea > Methanobacteriati > Methanobacteriota > Halobacteria > Halobacteriales > Halococcaceae > Halococcus > Halococcus salifodinae. Next base: position 128,517 of record NZ_AOME01000013.1, read on the forward strand.
GGTCGTGCCGTTGGTGCCGATCGTGCTGTTCGGATGGTTTTTCCTCCTCGGCGTTGCGATGTGGGCTGCCCTGCCCGCGATGAACGCGATCACCTCCCAGTACTCAGAACGCGGGTTCAGCGGGAGTCTGTTCGGGGTGATGTTGACGGCGGGGTCGCTCGGCGGCGCGATCGGGCCCCTGCTGTTCGGCGTCGCCGCCGAACGGTTCGGCCTCGGCGCTGCGTTCCCGCTCGTTGCGGTGGTGAGTGCGGTCGGTGCCGTCGCCTTCCTCGGGATGTACCGGCTCTGATCGTCACGGAACCACGCCCAGTCGAGATCAGTCGTCTGGCCCGACCTGCAGACTCGTGGTGTAGGCTTTCGATTGCGTCCATCAGACACAGCCGATCGTCCTGCGTCAACACTCACGGCACACGGCTGGTGGCTGCGGTCGTCGGTCAATTGTGTCCGTCAGTCAACTGCGTTCGTCATCGGTCACACGCACGACGACGACGTCGTCACGGGCCTGGGTTGCGGACGATAGCTGCGGTGGAACCGACTCGACCGCTCGTGGCCGGACCAGACGGACCTGAGTGGACGGGGATGATCGATCGAGCGAGAGCCAGGCTTCGATCGAGTAAGACAGGAGTGGAGTCACCGAGTGGGCGTTCCGTCCGGACGCGTTTCGGGCGTCGAACTTGTTCGGATAGTCGACGAGGTAGACGACCGTAGCGTTCGGTGTGTCCGCGAGGTCGTCGCTGACCGCGTCGAGCGAGCGCTGGTTGAGCTCGCCCGCAGCTTCCCAGCCGCGGTCTGTGGAGAGTGCCGGAGAGGCGGCACCCATCGATACGAGAACCACCAGTAGCACGGACACGGCTGTGAGGTTCCCCGTACGATCGCCGATCGTGGGCGTGTGTTCGAGATGGGTGTGGAATCGGTTGACACAACCAATCACGAGCAGCGAGAACCCGGCCAACACCGGGACGAGGACGCTGTACGCGTTGCGAATTCCGAACCCGAACGACAGCGGCTGGAGAAGGATCTGCTTGGCGAAAAGCAGACCGGCGAGCGGACCAACGAACCAGCAGCCGAAAAAGAGCAGCTGTCGACGCGTGGCAGCGGTGAGCGGCTCACGGCTCAGCATCGCCGTCAGGATCGCCGCACCACACCCACCAACGAACAGGATCGGGACGACGATCTCGACGAGTGCCGGCGGGTCGAGACGAGTGGGCGTCTCTGCGCCGACCCCCAGGACGTACGGGATCGCCGCCAAGGAGACGAGACAGCCGATCGCCGTGATCGTCCGCCAGACGGTGTGTCGCCCGCGGGTGAACCAGCCGCGTCCGGCAAGCACGACGAAGCCGACGACGCCGAGCGCCACCACGCCGACGAAGACCAGACCGACCGACAGAGTCGTCGCGTCCGTTCCCGCTGCGTTGAACTGAACCGGCAGCACGGTCCAGAGGACGTATTTCCCAGCGGTCAGCAACACGTTTTCGAGCGTGTAGGACGGCAACCCCCCGAACGGCGAGTGGTAGCCACCGAGACCGCCGAGAACCGCCACCCTGACGGCGGCGTAGAGAAGCGTGACCACCGCGAACGATCCCATCGCAGTGAGACCGGCGCGGAGTCGTTGCATGGGCCCCTCGTCCTGCTGGAGAGTAGCCCAGACCAGCAGCAAAGCCGGCACGACGAGTGCGGTTTCCTTCGATCCGAGCGCCAGCGTGTACGCGACGAGTGCGGCGATGAGCGGACGATACGGCCGGAGCGTCCACTCACGGTTCTGGCGTCGGTGTCGCTGCCACCGACGATGCCAGCGCACGAACAGCGAGATCGTTCCCAACACGAAGATCGCCAGGAGGATGTCCTGCCGCCGGGCGATCACGGGCACGACTTCGACGGTCACGGGATGAACGGTGAACAGCAGCCCCGTCAGGTAGCCGACGCGGGGACGGTCGGTTATTTCGGTGATCGTGACCACCACGAGAACGGTCCCAACGGCGTGAAGAACGACGTTCGTGAGGTGATATCCGAAGGGATCGAGCCCCCAGAGCGCGTGATCGATCGCGTACGTCAGGCTGGCTACCGGTCGATAGAACAGCGCCATCGAAGCGAAATCCGAGCCGGCCATGAGCGGCTGCGTGAACAGCGTGCCGATCGCTGCCGGATTCGACACTCGATTCGTCTCGATGAGCGGCAACGTATCGGTAGCCACGAACCACAGGTCGAGAGACTCGGCGTGAACGAGGCACGCAAACAGCGCGATCGGGAGGAGCAATCGGGCGTCGAGTCGCGATCCCATCCGTCTAGATCTTCAGTCGGTGGTTGATAAGCAACGCGAACACCGATCGACACAGAGCTCGGACTCCTACCCGGGGTGTAGTCGCGCTCGACGCCGCAAACGGGCATTTCTGGACCACGTGGATACGCCGACGAGGGGAGCCGCCGGCGATCCGGCCATAATCCTCACGTGACTCCTCGCCGCAGTACCGTCGTGATCGCCACCGCCTATCGGTCGCTCGACCGGTTGTTCCGTCGATGGTTTCTCGCCGCCGACCCGCTCAAACGCGTCTGCGCCTGGCTCGCGGTGGCTGTCTGTATCGTCGCCGTTTTTCTGGGTTCGCCGCCCGCCTACTCGCTCGACTCGCTGTACACCGACCATCTGCATCACGCCTACGCCGCGTGGGCGCTCCTCAACATCGGTCCGGAGGTCTTCACGACACCGATCGGTCAGTGGGAGTTCGGTGCGCTGCGGCCGTTCGTCAACTGGGCTGCCCTCCCGTATCTCTACCCGTTCGGGTCGTTACTGCTGTTCTTACCGTTCGGTGTGGTGAACAATCTCGGGCTACTCCCCGCGTCGGTAGTCAATCTCGCGATGGTGGTGACTTTCGGGCTCGGCGGCGTGGGTGCGACGTGGCTGCTCGCCCGGACGCTGCGTGGGAGCTATCGTCCCGTCCTCGTGGGGAGCGTCCTCCTCGTGGCTGCGCCCCTCTACGTGTTCTGGGGACTGAACGGCTTTTTCGATCCGATCGCTGCCGCAGTAGCGCTGTACGGGATTCTTGCGTACCGACAGGGGCGGGACGGCGTTGCCATGCTGGCGCTCGTCGCCGCACTCTCGTTGCATTACCGGCTCTGGTATCTCGGTCCGCTGGCGGTTGTGGTCACCGTCCGGTACGTGCGGGCGCGAAACTGGACGGTGGACTGGCGATTGGGGCTCGCCGGTGTGCTCGGTGGTGCATCGGTTGCGTCGTTCGTGCTGTCGATTCCCGGGTTCACACACCTGAGCGAAACCCCACAGTTCAACGCGAGCCCGATTGCAGTGACGGCTGGGATCACGCCGCTCGTCGCGGCCACGCTCGTCTGTGGAGCGCTCGTTCTCGTGGTCGTCTATCGATACGAGTCGGATCCGATCGTGCTGGCGACAGTAACACTGGCGATCACGTCGATGGTCGTTCTCACGCAGTGGTCGCCCTGGTATCCGATAGTTCTGACGCCCGTGTTCGGGCTCGTGAACCACCGTCGGAGTCACGTCACGCTGGTGGCAGGGTTCTACGGAGTGACGCTCCTCCTCGGGTTCGTGGCGGCGAATCACTCGCTGCTGCGCTTCCTGTAAACGCTCTCGTCTTCACCGGACGGTCACCGTTGAGCGCCACAACTTTACAGCGAAAGCCCGTCTCTCGGACAATGCCCGACGGAGCACACATCGCCGACGTCGCCGACGTGCCGGACGTCGGTTCCTACCTGTTCACGGCGGCGGATGCGTTCACCAACGAGCAGGAACTCATCCTCGTCCGCTGTGACGACGAGCCGGGTATCCAGGGCTGGGTCAACAACTGCACCCACGAGAACCAGCGCCTCGACCGCGGAACGGGGGCAGCGATGCGCGACGGGACAATCATCTGTCCGAAACACGGCTCGATGTTCGACGCCTGCTCCGGCGAGTGTGACAACGGGGAGGCCGCCGGGACGACGCTCCCGCCGGTCGAGATCACGGTCGCCGACGGGAGCGCGTTCCTGACCGACGGCAACTACACGTATCTGCACGACGGCGGCGTCGGCAACGACGAACCGAGTTCGTCCTCGCATCTCTCGTTCTGATTCCAGAAGAGCGTCGCCGCGGTATCGACACACCCGAAAAGATACTGACTTTTTCGACAACGGTGTGGCCATCTTTCTGCCCAGGGCCACGATCGAGACGAAGCGTCGGTCCGGAAGCGGGTAGTGCCGGCGTCACTCGCTCCGTTCGGCGGTGTCGGTTGCGAGGTCCGGCCGAATCCGTGAGAGCCGCATCGCGTTGCCGGTCACGCCGACGGTCATCCCGGCGTCGCCAGCGAGCACCGCCAACCAGATCGGGACGTAGCCGAACGGGACCGCGACCGCGAGCCCGGCCTTGACGAGGAGGCTCCCGACGATGTTCTGGCGGATGACGCCGTTCGCGTCGTTCGCGAGTTCGTAGAGGTAGGGGAGTTTCGCGAGATCGTCGCCCATCAACGCGATGTCCGCGGTTTCGAGCGCCGTATCGGTTCCGGCGGCTCCCATCGCGATGCCGACCGACGCCGTGGCGAGCGCCGGCGCGTCGTTGATTCCGTCACCGACCATCGCAACCCCATCGTACTCCTCGACCAGTTCCTCGATAGCTTCGACTTTCTCGTCCGGAAGCAGCTCCGCGCGGTGCTCGTCGACACCGACCTGTTCGGCGATCGCGCGCGCGGTGCGGTCGTTGTCGCCCGTGAGCATCATCGTGCGCTCCACGCCGAGATCCTTCAGCCGGGCGATCGTGCGTTTGGCCTCGGGGCGCACCTCGTCCGCCACGGCGACGACGCCCTCGATCTCGTCTTCAGTTCCGACGAGCACGACGGTTTTCCCTTCGGACTGGAGTTCGGGCACCGTCTCCTCCAGCAGATCGAGGCAGTTGTGCCGTTCGCAGAGCTGGCGCGTCGTTTCGGTGACGACTCCGCCATCGGTCGTGGCGTGAACGTGTGAGAGATCGAAACCGAGGTCGTCGAACAAGCCGGGCTTGCCGGCGAAGTGTGGCGTGCCGTCGAGCTCGGCCCGAACGCCCTTGCCCGTGATGGCCTCGAAGTCGTCGATCTCGCGCTCGGCGACGTCCGCGCTCCCGGCCTCGGCGACGATCGCCTCGCCGATCGGGTGCTCGCTTCGGGCTTCGAGTCCCCGTGCACACCGGAGGACGTCATCCTCGGTGTTCCCGTGGAGCGGAACGACGTCGGTCACGGTGAGTTCGCCCTTCGTGAGTGTCCCGGTCTTGTCGAACGTGACGACGTCGACCGCACCCATCGCTTCGAGGTGGTTGCCGCCCTTGATGAGCACGCCGTTGTCGGCCGCGCTCGTGATGCCCGACACGACCGAGACGGGCGTCGAGATCACGAACGCACACGGACACGCAAGGACGAGGAGCGTCAGTCCGTAGACGACGGCGGTCGACCACGCCGTTCCGAGCACGAACGGGCTCCCCAGCGTGACGAGGACGGCGAAGGCGACGACCACGGGCGTGTACCACGCTGAAAATCGCTCGACGAACTGCTCGCGCTCGGTCTTGTTCGACTGGGCGTCCTCGACCATCTCGACGATGCGCGAGAGGGTGTTGTCGGCGGCCGCAGACGTGACCTGGATTTCGAGGTACCCCTCCTCGTTGATCGTGCCGGCGTAGACTTCGTCACCGGTGGTTTTGTCGACCGGGACGCTCTCGCCAGTGATCGGGGCCTGGTTGACCGCGCTATCGCCGTCGACGACGTCGCCGTCCATCGGGATCTTCTCACCCGGTCGCACCACGACGACATCGCCCACCGAGACGTCTTCGACCGGGACCGTCTCCTCGCCGTCGTCTCGCTTGACGGTCGCCTCGTTCGGCGAGAGATCCATGAGCTCCTGGAGCGAGTTGCGGGCCTGGTCCATCGAGGAGCGTTCGAGCAGCTCGGCGACGCTGAACAGGAACGCAAGCGTCGCGGCCTCGAAGTAGAGCGCCTCGCCGAACGCGAGGCTCGCGACCAGCGCCCCGAGGATGGCGACCGACATCAGGAAGTCGATGTCGAGGTTCAGGTTTCGCGCCGAGTAGTAGCCGTTCCGGAGGATTTCCTGGCCCCCGACCGCGACGCCGATCAAGAACAGAATATCGGCAACGAAGAGTTCACTCCCGAGGACCGTTCCAACCGCGGCGTTCTGCGCTGCCAGGACGAACTCGAAGAGGAGGCCGAGCGCGAGAAATCCTCCACTGATCCACGTTTTGAGCGCGCGCGGACTCGTCCAGATGCTGTCGTTCGCGCCGCCGTCGGTCGTTCCTTCGCTCGTGGTGTCGGTGACGTCGTAGCCGGCGCTCTCGATGGCAGTTACGACATCCGTCTTCTCGACGGACGTCGTGTCGTAGGTGATGGCTACCGTGCCAGTTGTCGGCTGAGTTTTGTACGACGAGACGCCGGCGAGTCGATCGAGGGCGTTCTCGACTTTGCCCGCACACGAGGGACAGTCCATCCGCGGAACGGAGAGTTTCGTGGTCGTTTCGCCCGAGTCCATTACCGACGCTACGAACCGCACTTTTATCAAACTAGCTGCCAGAATAGCGGGTTATAATAATAGTTTTTGTTAATAAGCCGCCGTTGGGATAGTAACTACGCCGTTTCAGGCGGTGTCTTCGTCGGCGACGCTGACCGCCATGACGGGGACATCGGCTCCTCGAATGACCCGTTCGGTGACGCTCCCGAGGAGACGGCGTTGGAGCCCCGAGTGACCGTGTGTTCCCATCACGATGAGATCGGCGTCGTCGTCGGCGGCACTCGTGAGTATCCGTTCGTCGGGCGTCCCCTCCAGCACCTCCGTGACGAGTTCGGCGCCGGCATCCGCAGCCGCGGCTTCGACCTCGCCGAGGACTTGCTCGCTGGTTTCCTGCCCGATGTCTCTGATCGCGTCGTCGACCTCGGTTCGCGAGACCGTCAGCCAGCTCTTGTCGGTATCGATGACGAACAGGGCGTGGAGGATCGCATCGTTCTGGGTGGCGAGCCCGAGCGCGTGCCCGAGGGCAGCGGCTGCGGGATCGCTTCCGTCCGTCGGAACGAGGATGTGTTCGTACACGTCAGTCACCCCTCACGCATCCCGTTCGCGCCGAGCGTCCCGTTCGTGCTGGTCGTACGTTGCGGGTGCTGTGAATCGGAACGACCGTCATCCGAGTACCCCGAACCCGAACTGGGCGTACGGCCAGAGGTAGTAGACGAGGACCCCGACGATGACGCCCGGGATCGTCGTGTAGATGGTCGCGATGATGGCGGCCTTCATGTCGATCGCCATCAACGGGAACAGCGCGTCGCCGTCCTGACTGATGGCGTTCGCGACGAGCGCCGAGAACGGAATGGCTTCTTCGAGAGCGTACAGCTGTGCGAACACGATGTGGGCCGCACAGCCGGGGATGAGGCCGAGCACCGCGCCCGCGATCGGCGCGAGAATGCCCGCAGCTGCCGCGAGTCCGGCGATATCCAGTCCGGTGAGCAGGAGCCCGTACTCGTAGAGCAGGTAGCCAGCGACGACCCACACGGTCACCATCGCGGTCTCCATCGCGGAGTGCTGGAAGGTCTTGTACAGGCTGTCGAACGAATCCATGATGCGGCCGGTCTCGCCTTCGCCGATGTAGTGTTTGCCGACGAAGTACAGGTAAAACGATAGCGTGGTGCCGAGGAGGCCAGCGATCGTGAACAGGCCGTCGTACGTGGCCGCGAGCTCCCACGCGGGCTCTTGAGCGCCTTTGGCGAGGTACATCACGCCGGCGACCAGTCCGCCCGCGAGGACGATCCACCACAGAACGTGGATCGCGTGACTCGCGCGTTCGAGCAGCCCGGAGTTCGGCAGGTAGCTCGGCATATCGCTGCCGTGATCGTGGTCGTGGTCGTGACCGTCGGGGCCGTCGTAGTCGGCGATGCTCGGGCCACCGTGGGCGACACTCGTCGTCGAAAACCCGCCGTCGGTCATCGGGCGACCGATGCGCTCGACCGCGTTGTCGACGTAGCCGACGCCGAGCCCGAAGATGTCGATGGCGTAGCCGAACAGGACCGCTGCGACGAACGCCATCCCGTAGGCGTACAACGCTGCCTCGGGGGCGAGCGCGAGGATGATGAACGCCGAGTCGCCCGCGGTCGCTGCAAGGGCTGCGACGACAGTGCCGAAGCTAACCGTCCCGCGAATGTACAGCGGCATCGCGATGATGGCACCGCCACAGCCCGGGGTGAGTCCGAGCAACGCGCCGGTGAGGGGTTGGGCGCGTTCGTTCTCTTTGAGCCACTCGGTGAGTTGGCCGTCGAACCGATACTGGACGAGACTGAACAGGAGGATCGTCGCGCCGACGAAGGCCGAGACCTGCACGAAGGCTTCGCGCCAGGAGCCGACGAGGATACCGAGGCCTTCCGGCAGGCCGAGTTGGAGGGCGATCATCGTTCAGACACTCCCTCGCGGCGATTCCAGCCATCGAAGCCGGAATCGAGTCGGGAGTCAACACAAAGTGTGCCGTTCATCTCACACGATTGTGGAAATGCAAAGGGGATAAAGGTTCCGTCCTAACTCCAAGATTAGACTGGGCTAAAAGTCATGGCCGGTCGAACGAAAGCTCCGATGGGCGCTGCCAGTCGTACATCACGATCACTCGTCGGCCGAGAGGGACGGGACGCGGAGCCTGTCCGGAACCGTCTGGACAGCGTTCGTGCTCGGGTTCACTCTCGGGATTCTCTGCTCTCAACCGTCGATACAGCGGTCGGTCGCGGTGAAACAGCGACGATCACCCAGCCAGCGTCATCTCGCTATCAGACGGCTCGGAGTCGGTATCGCGAACGCGGATGGCGGTCGCGATTTCCGTGGGGAGCGAGACGGTGTCGTCGGCGTCGTCGGACGCGACGGTGAGCATCCCGAACGGCGCGATCTCGGTGATTTCGAGACGGGTGCCGGGCGTGATGCCGGCGTCGGCGAGGTAGGCGAGCACCGCCGAATCGCTGTCGGCCACCTGTGTGACGACCACCGTCTCGCCCTCGTCGTACTCCGAGAGCGGATCGTCGTCGGCGTCGGTTGGTTCGAGGTCCTCGGTCGGAATCGGCGCGCCGTGCGGGTCGGCGCTCGGATCTTCGAGGACGGCCGCGAGTTCGGTTTCGAGTCGTTCGCTGATGTGGTGTTCGAGCTGGTCGGCCTCGTCGTGAACTTCGGTCCAGTCGTACCCCAGATGCTCGGTCAGAAACAGTTCGAGCAGTCGGTGATGGCGGATGGTTTCGAGCGCGACGAGCTCACCCTCGGGGGTCAGTCGCACGCCCTTGTACTCCTCGCGCTCGACGAGACCCTGTTCTTGCAACCGCTTCATCGTCGCCGTCACCGTCGGCGCTGTGACGCCAAGCGCATCGGCAACGGCCGACGTGGCAACCGGGTCGTCACCGTCTTGGAGCTGGTACACCGCCTTGATGTAATCCTCCGCCTTCGCGCTCGGCATATCGACTCCTAGTTGTCTGGCTACTAAATCGTTGTTGTAGCGCGTCTAAGTGCGACTCGTCTGTGAAATCGACACGGATCGGGTCGTGGAAAAGGGATGCCAGTATCCCCGGGCCAGGGCGAGTAGTACGAGTCATACACCACTGCCAGCACGTACAGAGCGATGATGACCAACAGTACCGAGAGCATCGTTGCCTGAAACTCCACCGCCGGCGTGGCGAGGATCGATCCCTCTCGAATCACGGATCGAACCGACGTAACGGATCTCATGTCCGACGTTCGTGTATCGTAGCAAACAACATGATATCTGATGCTGAATTTTTTGTTAGCCTCTGCAAATTCTCCGGAGATCGGTGGGTACGACCGCGATGCCGAAGGTGGGCATCACATCCCCGATCACGCATCTCGATCCCTGGAAGATCAGTTCTGGAAGCGGGTCTCGTAAATACAGTACGGGTAAGTGCAGTACGGGTAAGTGCCGTTCAAAGTGGCATGGGTGAGCAACCGATGCCAGTGGCCAAAGTGGACAGGAACTCACCTGGCCTGTGTGCAGCAACGGAACTCGACCGTCGTGTAGATGCATAGAGGATCATTCCAGCGGTATGCATCCATCGTTCCAATCAGCGCGTTTTTGTTTGCTCCCTCCAATCAGGAGTTTAGTAGACACTAACTTATGTCTTTTGGCCTACTGCGACGAGGGTCGAGAACGGCGTCACCGGAGAGAACGCTGTCTTCGCAGCGGCGTCGTCGGAACGGTGAGTGTCCTTGGCCTGGTTTCTCGAAGGATGCTCGCTGTCGATCAGAAGAAGTCGTTGACGCTGATCCCCTGACCGGTGCCGGCGCTCTCTTCGCCACCGCCGCTCTGATCCGGGTTGATCTCCTCGTACGGTTGGAGGATCACGAACCCGTCGTGACCCGCGAACTCGAGCTGGAAGGTCTCGCCCGAAGAGCGTCCGAGGAAGCTCTTGAGGGAGAGATCGTGGTTCGCGCTGGGCGAGACGTTGGCGCTCCATGCCACGGTCGCGTTGGGATCGGTCCGGACCGGCGTCGGCACCACGAGCGGGTTGCCGTGAGTGGTGATCGCGACGTGACCCGGGCCCTTCAGATAGACGTTGAACATTCCGCCCGCGGAGGACCCCGCGATGGAGTTCAGCATCTTGATGTCCCAGGTCACCGACTCCTCGAACGCGAGGACGTCGTTGCCGTTCACGCTGATCTCGTCGGTGGCGTCGAGCTCCAGGAGCTGAACCTCCTTTCCCTGATCGGCGAGATAGAGGTGGCCGGTGCCCGACGCCGCCATCATCACGGCCCCTTCGCCGGTCATCCGCTTTTTGAGCATCCCCTTCAGCCCGCCGCTCGACTGCCGCTCGAAGGAGATGTCGCCGGTGTAGCCGATCATCGATCCCGCTTTCCCCAGTACGCGTCCATCGAGCGAGACGTCGAGCAGTTTCGAGTTCTCGAGTTCGAACGACTCGCCGGACTCGATCGGTCGGTGCGCGTCCACGAATGCATCGAGTTCCATGTGTTGTGTTCCCGAGCCACGGAGGCTCCCCCGGACGGAGGACGCGTACAGGAATGTACGTATCGAGTGAGACGGTCTCACGTGATGAGATCGTCTCATGTCGTGAGACGATCTCGGTCGGTGAGTATAACCCCACGACACGCTTTAACATACCCGTTGGCGGCGATCCCGCCGGCGTTGGTACGGCGGACGAACACCCATCACACAGCGGAGCAACCAATGGCAAGCAGCACACAAGACATCGACGTAGAGAACGAGCCCACAGCGGCCGTGGAGAACGACACGGGACTCGACAGCAACACCGCAGGCGCGCTGTCGTACCTGTTCGGAATGGTCTCGGGACTGATCTTCTATCTGATCGAAAGAGAGGACCCGTTCGTGCGGTGGCACGCCGCCCAGAGCATCGCGTTCACCGGCGTTCTTCTCGTGGCGTACACCGCGCTGACGTTCCTCGGGACGGTGGTGTCGGTGGCGACGTTCAGCGGGTCCACTGGCGGGTTCCTCGTCGGGAGCCTGTTCTCGTTGGTCCTCGGTCTGGTCTGGCTCGTGGCCGCGGTCGGGGGGTTCGTCGCGTGGGCGTACCTCATGGTCAAAGCCTACCAGGGCGAATCCCCCCGGCTGCCCATCGCTGCGGGGATCGCCGATCGGCTGGCGTGAACCACGATCGAACCCACGATCTACTTTTCGACCAGGCTGTTCGTGTGAACATCACCCAAATCCGAGGGGAAAGCGTTTTGTCGGCGGAGTAGTTACTCAGAAATTGAGTAACCAATGTCGATCATCGTCACCGGAGCGGACGGCTACGTTGGCTGGCCAACGGCCCTCAGGATCGCGAAGCGGACCGGCGAGCGCGTACTCGGCGTGGACAACGGTGCGCGCCGCGAGTGGGTCGCGTCAGTTGGCGCGAAAAGCGCCACGCCGGTCACCTCGATCGAGGAGCGTGTCGCGGCCGCCGAGGAGCAGGGTCTCACGAACCTCTCGTTCGTCGAGGGCGATCTCACGGATCGAGCGTTCGTCGACCAGTTGCTCGCGGTCCACGAGCCCGACGCGGTGATCCACACCGCGGCCCAGCCCTCCGCGCCGTACTCACAGATCAACGGCGAGCACGCGAACGAGACCCAGCACAACAACATGCAGGCCACCCGGAACCTCGTGTGGGGGCTCCACGAAGCGGGGCTCGACGACACCCACTTCGTCGAGACCACCACCACGGGGGTGTACGGTGCGCCCGAGTTCCCGATCCCGGAAGGCGGGGCGACGATGGAGAACGACGGCGACCGCGACGAGGTTCCGTTCCCCGCGATGGCGGGTTCGTGGTACCACCTCACCAAGAGCCACGACGCGGCGAACCTCCGGCTCGCCCACTCTCAGTTCGACATTCCTGTGAGCGACGTCCGGACCGCGATCGTCTACGGCTCCGGCACCGACGAGACCCGCGCGGACGACCGGCTCGCCACCCGCCTCGACTTCGATTACTACTTCGGGGTGGTCGCCCACCGCTTCGTGGCTCAGGCGGTCGCGGGCTACCCACTGACGGTCTATGGGAAAGGCGAGCAGCGAAAGCCGTTCGTGAGCCTGGAGGACACGGTGGAGGGTCTCGCGCGGCTGGCGCTGTGTGATCCCGACGACCGGCCCGAGGACCACACGGTCTACAACCAGACGACGCGCGCGATCAGTATCGTCGAGATCGCCGAAACCATCGCCGACGTCGGCGCGGAGTACGATCTCGACGTCACAGTCGAGCACGTCGAGAACCCGCGCGAGGAGGACGAGACCCACGAGATGGAGATCCAGCGGGAGAAGTACGACGAACTGATCGACGGCCAGTCGGTGGACTTCGAGACCGGAATGGACGAGGTTCTCGGGGCGATGACCGAGCAGGCGGAGGTCATCACGTCCCACGAGGATCGGTTCCTACCGGACGTGCTCGAAGACCGGGAGGACTGATGGATCTCCTCGTCACCGGCGGGTGCGGATACATCGGGAGCGCGCTCGTCCCGCTGCTGTGCGAGGACGACCGGATCGATCGGGTCGTCGTGCTCGACGATCTCTCGGCGGGCTCGCCACGCAACCTGATGGGCTGTGTCGAGGCTGTCGACTTCCGACAGGGCGATGTCCGTGAGTACGGCGACGTCGAGAGCGCAGTCAGAAACGTCGACGGGATCGTCCATCTCGCGGCGATCACCGGCGCAGACAGCACCCACGACCGCCGCGAGGAGACCTACGCGACCAACCTCGAAGGCACGCGAAACGTACTCACCGCGGCCGGGAAGATCGGCGTCGACCGGGTCGTCGTGGCCTCCTCGTGTAACATCTACGGCCGGGCGACGAGCACCGACATCGACGAGACGGTCGACCCCGATCCGATCAACCCCTACGCCGAGACCAAGTACGAGTCCGAGAAGCTCCTCGCCGAGTACACGGCCGAGTACGACATGGACGGGACGGCGATCCGGCTGAGTACGGTGTACGGCGACGCGCCGGGCATCCGGTTCAACCTCGTGGTGAACCACTTCGTCTTCCGCGCGCTCACCGGCCGGCCTCTCACCGTGTACGGCGACGGCTCGAACTGGCGGCCGTTCATCCACGTCGACGACGCCGCACGGGCCTACCGCGATGCCGTACTCCGCCCGGACGCGTGGTCGAAACCCGTCTACAACGTAGGGAAGAACGACGAGAACTACAGAGTGGAAGACGTCGCTACACTCATTAGCGAGGAAATCGATACGGTGGACGTGACGTACCTCGAAGACGAACATCCCGGCCCCTCCTATCACGTGAACTTCGATCGGCTCGACGAGACCGGGTTCGCCCCCGAGCACACGCTCCGCGAGGGTGTTCGCGATCTCGCCGAGAGGTTCGCAGGATGAGCGAGAGTCGCGACGCCGAAGCCGGCAGCGAGAGCGAGGACGGAACCACGACCGTCGCCGTCACCGGCGCTGCGGGGTACATCGGAAGCTGTGTCGTCAAGCAGCTTCAGGCCGCACACTCGGAGTGGGAGATCACGGCGTTCGACAACTTCTATCTCGGCGACGTTCGCCAGGTCGGCGACGTCGCGGTCGAACACCTCGACGTCCGCGACCGCGACCGGCTCGAAGACGCACTCGCCGGTGCGGACATCGTGATGCATCTCGCCGCACTCAGCGGCGTCGACGACTGTGCGGACCATCCGGATCTCGCCTACGAGGTCAACGTGCAGGGGACCGAGAACGTGGCGTGGTTCTGCCGAAAACACGAGACGGGACTGATCTTCCCGTTCAGCATGGGCGTCATCGGCGATCCCCAGAAGTTCCCGATCACGGTCGACCATCCCCGGGACCCGCTCAACTGGTACGGCCGCACCAAGCTCCTGAACGAGCGCGCGATCGAGACCTTTTCGGAGGGAGCGTTCCCGGCCCACCAGTTCATGATCGCCAACCTCTACGGCGATCACACGATCGACGGCGAGCGGGTCTCGAAGGGCACGGTGACGAACTTCTTCCTCGATCGCGCGCTCGCGGGCGAGACGCTCACCGTGTACGAGCCGGGCACCCAATCGCGCAACTACGTCCACGTCGAGGACGTCGCGCGGGCCTACGTCGACAGCGCCGAGAAAATGATCGGCCAGCTCGACCGCGGCGACACCGGCGTCGAGAAGTACGAACTCGCGAGCGACGAGGACCCCAGCGTCGAGGAGCTCGCCGAGCTAGTCGCCGACGTTGCGGCCGACGAGCGCGACATCGACGCCGATGTCGAAATTATTCCGAATCCGCGGTCGGGCGAGACACTCGTGGACTCGTTCCCGGTCGACACGTCACGCACGGAAGCGGCTCTGGGATGGTCGGCCGAACACACCGTCGAAGAAACGATCCGCGACCGGCTCCGCACCGCGTAGTTCGATTCGTTACTCGTTTCCGGTCGCGTCCGCCGTCTCGGTTTCCGAACCGGAATCAGCGTCCGCATCCGCATTCGCGTCCGTCTCAGTACCGGCCTCGCCACGTTTTTTCTGAAGGCGTCGTTCGGCTTCGTCCCTGTCTTCGGGATAGCCCACATCGATCCGCCAGCCGTCCATCCGGACCGCGTCGATGGTCCGTCCGGAGCGGAGCAGGAGGTCGACCGCCTCGGAGATCTCGTACTCGCCGCGCGCGGAGGGCTGGACGAGATGGCAGGCGTGGAAGATCGCTGGCGTGAACGTATAAAAGCCGGTGAGAACGAGGTTCGTCGGCGGGTTCTCGGGCTTTTCGACGACGTCGGTGACTTCGCCGTAGTCGTTGGTGTCACAGACGCCATATCTGTCTGCCTCCTCCATCGGGACCTCCTCGACGAGGAAGGCCGCGTCGGCGCGGTCCTCGCGCTGGCGGTCCACGACGTCCGTGAGGTTCGCGTCGAAGATGTTGTCGCCGAGGATGAGCATGAAGTCGTCGTCGATATGCTCCTCGACGGTGAGGAGGGCGTGGGCGAGCCCCGCCTGCTCGCGCTGGTGGGCGTACGTGATCGGAACGCCCTCGAACTCGTCGCCGTAGTGGCTGATGATGACCTCTTTTTGGTAGCCAACCACCACGAGGAGCTCGCTCGCGCCCAGCTCGACGAGCTGTTCGAAACAGTGCGTGAGGATGGGTTGCCCATCGATTTCGACCATCCCCTTCGGCTTGTCCTCGGTGAGCGGCCGGAGACGGGTGCCCTCGCCGGCAGCCAGTACGACAGCTTTCATGTCCTCCCGTCCAGCGCCGGGTCGCAAAAATCTGTCCATCGGTTCGGTCGCGGCTCTGGAACGGGTTGTACTGGCTGGATCGGCATCCATCCGAACGCTCAAGGCGAGAGGTGGTGAACGAGCCGGCATGAACATCAGCGTCGTCGGTAGCGGCTACGTCGGCACGAGCGTCGCAGCCTGTCTCGCCGATCTCGGCCACAGCGTGGTTGCAATCGACATCGACGAAGGCATCGTCGATGCCCTGAACGCCGGCGAAACCCCGATCCACGAGCCGGGCCTCGACGAGCGCGTCGCGACTCACTCGGGTGACCGGCTCCACGCGACCACGGATCACGCCGCTCTCCGCGAGACCGACGTCACGTTCGTCGCGCTCCAGACACCCACCCGCGAGGACGGTAGCATCGATCTCTCGGTGGTCGAGGCCGGCATGCGCGACATCGGCGAGGAACTCGCCGCGACCGAGGGCTACCATCTCGTCGTGGTCAAGAGCACCGTGATCCCCGGGATGGTCGAGGAGCGTCTCGTCCCGATCCTCGAAGAGACCTCGGGCAAGCGTGCGGGCGAGGAGTTCGGCGTCGCGGTCAATCCGGAGTTTCAGAGCCAGGGGTCGGCGGTCACGGACTTCCTCGAACCCGACAAGCTCGTGTTCGGCACTGAGGACGGGGACCGCGCGGAGCAACGCTCCGCGAATGGATCGAGCGGGCGAAGCCCGCGAGATCGCGCACTCGAACGACTTCACGGGGTGTACGAGCCGCTGGTCGCCGCAAACGATGATGACGTGCCGATCGTCGAGACCGGGCGGCGCGAGGCCGCGATGGTGAAGTACGCGAACAACGTGTTCCTCGCGGGGAAGATCAGCCTCATCAACGAGCTCGGCAACGTCTGCAAGGAGTTCGGTGTCGACTCGTACGAGGTCGCCGACGCGATCGGGCTCGACGACCGGATCGGCGAACGGTTCCTCCGCTCGGGTGTGGGCTGGGGCGGGTCGTGCTTCCCGAAGGACACCGACGCGCTCCGGGCCGCCGCGCGCTCGGTGGGATACGAGCCGACGCTGCTCGACGCGATCGTCGACGTCAACGACCGCCAGCCCGAGCGGATGCTCGAACTGCTCGAACGCCACGTCGCACCTGAAGGACAGCGGATCGCGGTGCTCGGATTGGCGTTCAAGCCAGGCACCGACGACATCCGCGGGTCGCGCGCGACGCCGATCATCGCGGGGCTGCTCGAACGCGGCGCGGACGTGGCGGCCTACGATCCGGTCGCTGCCGACGCGATGGCCGAAAAGTTCCCCGAGGTCGAGTACGCCGACTCGGCGGCCGACGCGCTCCGGAACGCTGCGGGCGCGCTCGTGGTCACCGACTGGGACGAGTTCGCAGCGCTCGACGGCGCGTTCGACGAGATGAGTAGTCAAGTAGTGGTCGACGGCCGGCGGATCGTCGAGCCGCGCGAGGGACTCACCTACGAGGGGCTGACCTGGTGAGTCGGTGATCGACGGCGCTATTCGTTTCCGGTCGCCAGGCAGACTATGCGCCAGTTCGTCGTACTGGGTCACGACGCCCCCACGACCGCCGACTTCTCGCTCGACGATCTCGCGGGCGGCGCGGGGCGGCTCGACGTGCTCTGTCGGTGTGTGAACTCGGCGTTTTTCCTCTCGCACGATCTCCGCGAGAACGTTCGAGTGTGGCTCGTGCTCGGCGACGAGTTCGCGGTGCGCTTCGAGGGTAGCGAACTCCGCCGGCTGAACCCCGACGAACGCTCGACCGCCGCGCTGGTCCGCAACGCGCTCGATGCGCGTGAGGAGGCCATCGGCCACATGGAGACCGAGAGTTCGCCGGGCGTCCATCTCTCTCGGCGCGGGTTCGAGCCGATCCTGGAGACGATCGCCGAGGGGAGCACCGTCGTCACGCTTCACGAGGACGGCGATCCCGTCGGCGAGATCGAGCCGCCCGACGATCCGGCGTTCGTGCTGTCGGATCACCGGGATTTCGCCGATGGCGAGACCGAGCTGCTGGCGGGGATCGCGAACGCGCGGGTGCGCCTCGGCCCCGAGCGACTCCACGCCGACCACGCCATCACGGTCGCGCACAACTGGCTCGACACCGCGGGGTACACGCAGTACTGATGACCGACCAGTCCGATGGGGACGGGCGTGGCGACACGACCGACGATCACGCACTCGACGTCCCGCTCCGCGGGGTCGAAGTCGACCCCGAAACGCGCTGTCGGCACTACCGGACCGACCGCGACGTGGTCGCCATCGCGCTCCCGTGCTGTGAGACGTTCTACCCCTGCATCGAGTGTCACGAGGTGCTCGCCGACCACGAGACGAGCCGGTGGCCGCAGGCACGCTTCGACGAACGGGCCGTGCTCTGTGGACGCTGTGGCGCGCGGCTCTCGATCACGGCGTACCTCGACTGCGATCATCGCTGTCCGGAGTGTGACGGCGCGTTCAATCCCGGCTGTCAGCATCATTGGGATCGGTACTTCGCCGTCGAGTAGTCGATTCGGGGCGGGACCACGCTGAGACGGAAGGGTTAACACGCTCCTGCTCGTGGTTTCGGCCGCGGGCCGGTGGGGTAGCTTGGTATCCTTCGGCCTTCGGGTGGCCGTAACCGCGATTCGAATTCGCGCCGGCCCATGCTACCATCTTTTGCTGTCGTCCGAAAAATCAGAGATTTTCGAGGAGGCGAGACGGCGGACTTACCACCTCAACGGACGAGCGCCAACACAATGGATCAGCCCACCCGTGCGAACTACGCACTCCTCACCGTCCAGGAACACCTCGGCGACAGCGCCGACGGACTCGACGTGTCGTGGGCGGAGTTCGTCGGCAACCACCGCTCCTCGGAGTTCGAGTTCACCGTCCCCACGGAGCCGGTCGTCGACCCGTACCTCGAACTCCAGGTCTTCGACGTCTCGGCGTACGACCACGAAATCCTCGTCAATGGCGACGCGCTCACGGGCTTTGACATCCCGCCAGGCGCGGGCTGGCAGTACTGGATGGACCCGATCACCGGCGCGGATCTCGTCGAGGGCACCAACACGCTCCGGTTCGTCCGCGACGCCAGCACGGGCGACGACTTCGTGATCGGGACGGTGACTGTCCACTGGAAAGAACCCATCGAGTAATTCAGTCGGAGAGCGCCGCGACGGCCCGCGCGAACGCGCGTTCGAGGTGCTCGCCCGTCTCGGCGAACCGTGGCTCCCAGCCCGACGGGTCGAGGTGGTCGCTGATAGTAAAGAGTGCGCCCGCATCGACGCCACGATGCTCCGCGACCACGAACACCGCCGCGGCCTCCATGTCCACAGTCATGATGCCGTCCTCGCGGTAGCGCTCGATCTCGGGGATCGTCTCCCGGTAGACCGCGTCCGTGGTCCACGTCGGGCCGGTATGGTAGGTTTCGTCTGCTGCATCGAGTGCGGCTTCGAGTCGGTCGCACAGCGCGGGCGTCGCGTCGACGTACGCTCCGGCATCGAGGTAGTGATGTGAGGTTCCCTCGTCGCGCAGCGCGCGGTCGACGACGACCAGATCGCCGAGCGCGACGTCCGGCTGGAGGCTGCCGACGTGCCCGAGCGCGAGGAATCGCTCGGCCCCGCGGGCGATCAGCTCCTCCATCAGGAGGGCGGTCACCGGCGCGCCAACGCCAGGCACGCGAACGATCCCGACCTCACCATCAGTTGTACCGAGCGCGTACCCCGTATCCCACGTTTCGAACCCGGTGACGGCGTAGCTCTCGGCGACGTGATCGAGAAGCCCGTCGTGAAAACACAGGACGAGCGACTTCGGTACCGGATCCGGCTCGTCGTGGAAATAATCGAGGCTCGCCCGTGGCGTGATCAGCGCCTCCCAGTCGTGTTTTTCCGGACTGTTCGGGTACGGCATTCGTCCGAGGAAGGCCGTCGATGTATATAAATTCCTGTCGCCGCTGCCGTAGCTCGCATCACAGCCATCGATAACACCCCGCATGATTTGTCGTTCGTGAGTACACCGTCGGGCGGTTTGCGTCCAGTTCGTTCGTGAGCGCCCTCGGCCTCACTTCGCCACCAATAGTTAGCTTTTTATAGAAGCACATTCAATCGGTCGGTGAATCATGAGTCAGCGAATGCAGGGCCAGCCGATGATCATCATGGGCGACGACTCCCAGCGCGTCCAGGACGAGGACGCTCAGTCCCACAACATCAACGCAGCACGCGCAGTATCGGATTCGGTTCGATCGACACTCGGACCGAAAGGGATGGACAAGATGCTCGTCTCCTCGATGGGCGACGTCACCGTCACGAACGACGGCGTCACCATCCTGACCGAGATGGACATCAACAACCCCACGGCCGAGATGATCGTCGAGGTCGCCGAAACCCAGGAGGACGAGGCAGGCGACGGCACGACGACGGCGGTCGCGGTCGCGGGCGAACTCCTCAAGAACGCCGAGGGGCTCCTCGAACAGGACATCCACCCGACGGCGATCATCAAGGGTCTCCAGATGGCGAGCGAGCAGGCTCGCGCGGAGATCGGCGAGCTCGCCGAGGAGATCGACGCCGACGACACCGACCGCATCCGCAAGGTCGCCGAGACCTCGATGACCGGCAAGGGAGCCGAGTCCAACAAGGAACAGCTCGCCAACCTCATCGTCGACGCGGTCCAGAACGTCACCGTTGAAACCCAGACCGGCGAGAACGTCGTCGACCTCGAGTACGTCAACATCGAGACTCAGACCGGCCAGTCGGCGGGCGACTCCACGCTCCTCGACGGCGCAGTCATCAGCAAGGACCCGGTCCACGACAACATGCCGACCGAGGCCGAGGACGCCTCCGTGCTCCTGCTGAGCGAGGCCGTCGAGGTCGAGGAGGCGAACGTCGACTCCCAGGTCAGCCTCTCCGATCCCGACCAGCTCCAGCAGTTCCTCGATCAGGAGGACGAGCAGCTCAAGGCCAAAGTCGAGCAGATCAAGGAAACCGGCGCTGACGTCGTGTTCTGCCAGAAGGGCATCGACGACCTCGCCCAGCACTACCTCGCGAAAGAGGGGATTCTGGCCGTGCGCCGCGCGAAGAAGTCCGACATCGAGTTCCTGAAGGAAGTTCTCGGCGCGAACATCGTCTCCGACCTCGACAGCGCGCGTGCCGCCGACCTCGGTACCGGCTCGGTCACCCGAGACGAGGA
Organism: Halococcus salifodinae DSM 8989; assembly: GCF_000336935.1. Classification (NCBI taxonomy): domain Archaea; kingdom Methanobacteriati; phylum Methanobacteriota; class Halobacteria; order Halobacteriales; family Halococcaceae; genus Halococcus; species Halococcus salifodinae. The sequence goes on from NZ_AOME01000013.1 coordinate 149,328, forward strand.
CGACGGGCTGTTCTACGTCGAGGGTGGAGACTCCCACGGCGTCACGATCCTCCTCCGCGGCTCGACCGACCACGTGGTCGACGAGCTCGAACGCGGCATCACCGACGCGCTCGAAGTCGTCGCCCAGACGGTTTCGGACGGGCGCGTGCTCGCCGGCGGCGGTGCGATCGAAGTCGAACTCGCCTCCCGGCTCCGCGAGTACGCCGACTCCGTGAGCGGGCGCGAGCAGCTCGCGGTCGAGGCGTTCGCCGACTCGCTCGAACTCGTTCCCCGGGTGCTCTCGGAGAACGCAGGTCTCGATCCGATCGACACCCTCGTCGACCTCCGTTCGGCCCACGAGTCCGGCGACGAGCACGCGGGCCTGAACGTCTACGACGGCGAGGTCGAGGACACCTACGAAGCGGGCGTCGTCGAGCCGGCCCACGCCAAGGAGCAGGCCCTGTCGAGCGCGACCGAGGCCGCGAACCTCGTGCTCAAGATCGACGACATCATCTCCGCCGGTGACCTCACCACCGAGGGCGGCGAGGAGGCGGGCGGCCCCGGTGGCGCACCCGGCGGCATGGGTGGTATGGGCGGTATGGGTGGCATGGGCGGCATGATGTAAGCTCGGCTCGACCACCACACTCCACCAGACAGATATCGAACGCGTCCGGCGGCTCGAAGACCGCCGAGAGGAATCCGAAGACGTTTCGAGACAAGCGATCCGGCGTCAGTCTTCGTTTTCGAGCGGAACCGACTCGCCCCGAGAGAGCGGGCACCACTCTGGTAACTACTCCAAGATGTTCTGTGGCGAGTCAGTACGTTTTACCAGATCAGAGGGATACCACGAGTGGTGAAGCGAGTATGGGACTATCGGGTGACGCTCGTCGTACTCTGTACGCTCGCGTTTTTCGCGACGATGGTTGCTCGGTTGGTCATCAGTCCAGTCGTGCCGGAGATCGTCGATACGTTCGGTTCGTCGACGGGCGTTCTCGGACTCGCGCTGACCGGCCTCTGGATGGCGTACGCGTTCGCACAGTTCCCAAGCGGCATCCTGGCCGATCGGTACGGCGAGCGGCGCGTCATCCTCGCGGCAGTTGGACTGACGACGGTCGCCAGCGCGCTGCTCGCGCTCTCGCCATCGATGCCGGTCTTCCTCGTTCTCACGCTGGTGTTGGGTGGCGTTGCAGGGCTACATTACAGCGTTGCGACGACGCTGCTGAGCCGGGAGCTGGACAACATCGGCACCGCGATCGGTCTCCACAACTCCGGGGCACCGTTGGCGGGACTGATAGCCCCGATCGCGGCGGCCGCCGTCAGTCAGTGGTTCGGCTGGCGGGCGGCGATCGCGCTCGGAGCCGTCGCTGCGCTACCGGTGTTCGTCCTCTTCCGCTGGAAGGTCCGCCCGACGGAGCCTGCACGGCCCGAACAGTCGATGGCGGATCGCATCGCACTCGAACCGGTTCTCGAACTCCTCTCCCGACGAAAGATCGCCTTCACTGCCGTGCTCGCGTTTCTGTTCGAGTTTATCTGGCAGGCGACGGCGTCGTTCCTGCCGACGTTTCTGATCGCGTATCACGGCTACTCGGTGACGTTCGCCAGTACACTGTTCTCGGCGTATTTCGTCATTCAGGGACTCACACAGCCCGGTATCGGGTCGCTCTCGGACCGGTTCGGTCGCGAAGAGACGGCCGGTCTCTGTGCGGTCTTCGGGATAGCTGGCTATACGTTGCTTCTCGTCGGCTCGCGGTTGAGTGTCCTCCTCGTCGGCATCTTCTGTGTCGGCATCGCGATGGGCTGGGGCGCGGCGCTCTTGCCCCGCTTCGTCGATAATCTCTCGGCCGCCGAACGCGGTGCGGGGTTCGGTCTCGTGCGGACGACGTACATGATGTTGAGCGCGACAGGAAGCGTCGTTGTGGGAACGGTTGCGGACGCTGCGGGCTGGGGGATCGCGTTCGGGATCTTCGTCGTGTTTCTCGCCGTGATCTGTGTGTCACTCGTCGGGAATCGGGTGCTCAACCTCGGTTTCTGAGGTAAAGGCGACACACAGCACGTTCGACACGCTGGGATCGGTCACGACACGATATTCGACAGTTCGAGGAGGCGTCTGGCCTGGCTTACGATGGTCGACGGTCGTTGTGAAAGTTGGGTTGTTCTATTGCAATAGAAATTGTTTTGATGGGTTGGAATCTCGTTGTAGTCATGGCTGTAGAACGCCTTCGGCGTGAATCAGCACTCAGAGGCGTGAAAGCACGGTCGCAGTTCGATAGAGCGTCTCGTACCGGTTCGGTCGGTACGCGGGAGGACGCCGATGGGTAAGGGGTGTTCGAGACGGCGATTTCTCGGCGGTGTTGTGACTGGTGCTTCCGGGTCGATAGCGGGCTGTAGTGGCTCTCATCCGGTGTCGAACGGCTCGGAAGGCGGTTCGGACCACTCACGAACCGAGTCGACGAGCGCACCGTCTGCCTCGGAGGAATCGTTCACTGTAGCTCTCGCCCGTGACCCGACCCGAGAGAAATGGGACATCTACCGCGGCATCACTCCGTACTACACACACGTCTTCGAACCGCTCGTGGACACCACCGAGGACATGGAGACCGCGCCGTTGCTGGCCACGGAGTGGACGGCAGTCGACGACACGACGTGGGAGTTTTCGCTTCGAGACGGCGTCACCTTCCACAACGGCGATTCGCTGGGTGCCGACGCCGTGGTTCACTCGTTCGACCGCGTCTTCGAGCAGCTGTCGTGGGTTCCGGGCTGGATCGGTGTCGAACCCGACGGCGTCACCGCAGTGGACGACGCCACGGTCCGCTTCCGGACGACGGAGCCGTTTCCCGCGTTTCCCGGCACGATCTCACACAACTACTTCGGAATCCAACATCCCGATGCGACCGAGAAACCGGTTGGAACCGGCCCTTTCCAGGTGAAAAACGTCGAGGAAGAGCAGTCGATCACGCTCACACCGGACGAGAACTACCGAGGAGGAACTGCGAGCCCCGCGGAGCTCACGTTCGAATGGATCAAGGACCCCAATACGCGCGTTCTGTCGCTCGAAAAAGGATCGGTCGACATCGCACAGAAAGTCCCGAAGAGCAGAGCCACGGCCATCGACGAGGCGTCCGAAACGGCTATCGAGACCCATCTCACACCGGAGACGAGTCTCGTTGCGGTCAACCTCTACAGAGCACCGACCGACGATGAACGGCTTCGCCAGGCCCTCAGCTGGGCCGTCGATCAGCGCCGGATCGTCGAAAGTGTCCTGAACGGGATGGGGAAACCGGCACGAGGTCCGATCTCGTCGATCGTCCCGTGGGCCGTCCACGACGATCTCCCCACCGACGAGCCGGACAGGGATCGGGCACGGGAACTGGTCGAGCAGTCCGGCTACAGCGGCGAAACGCTCTCGATACTGATCAACAGCGAAAACACCGACGACAGAACGATCGCGCAGATTCTTTCGGGGTGGTTCGAGGAGATCGGAGTCGGGAGCGAAATCCGACAGGTCGATCCGGCGTCGTTCTACGATACGTTCACCGCCGGTGAGGCGAACCTGACGCTCGTCAGTTTCGGATCGAACAGCGCCGCCTGTGATTACCTCATCCGAGCGATGTTCCACTCCGACGGCAGCGACAACCGGAAGCTCCACGAGCAGAACGGAACCGGCATTTACAACCCCGGTGAGGAGATCGATCGCCTCATCGAGCAGGGATACCGAGCCGAAACGCTGGAAGAAAAGCGCGATCGCTACGGCGAGGTGCAACGACGGGTCGTCGACACTGGTGCGGTCGTCCCGCTGTACTACAACGACTACGCCTTCGGCCGACGGGCGAGCGTCGCCGGCATCGACAAACATCCCATTGCCAACATGATCGACTGGTCCGATCTGTCGCGGAACCAATGAACCGATCGAAGCGGAGCGTGAATCGGTCGACAGTCCCCGCTACAACCCCGGATCGAACGGTCCCGCCGGCGAGTGGTTGGCCGACACCGTGGCTGCACTCACAGGGACACCGATGGTGGGACACACAGCAGTGAGATGAGCGGTCAGTACCTCCTCAGACGGCTGTTGACCATGGTCGTCGTCCTGTTCGCCGTCTCGGTGCTCACGTACGGGCTGATCTTCATCACCCCCGGAGATCCGGCGCGAACGATCCTCACCCAGCAGATGGGTGGACAGACGCCGTCGCACGAAGCCGTCGCACAGTTCCGGACGGCCAAAGGTCTCGACGATTCGTTCCCCATCCAGTACGCCCGATGGATGGGTGGCGTGGTTCGCGGCGATCTCGGCCAGTCGTATTACAGCAACGGGGCCGTCACAACGATGATCGCACAACGACTACCGAACACGATCGTCCTCGCCGTCGCGTCGATGCTCGTCGCGGTCACGATCGCGGTCCCCGCCGGGATCGCCAGCGCGGTCGAGCCGGGCAGTCACACCGACTACGCCGCACAGTTCGGTGCGCTCGTCGGGGTTTCGATGCCGAACTTCTGGCTCGGCTATCTCCTCATCATCGTCTGTTCGCTCCGGCTCGACGTGTTCCCCGTCGCTGGCGCGGGTGGGCTCGAACATCTGGTCCTCCCGGCGCTGACTCTCGGATCGGGCATGGCCGCGGTTATCACCCGGTTGGTACGGACGGCGATGCTCAACGTCCTCGACGCCGACTACGTTCGCATGGCCCGATCGAAGGGGCTGCGTGAACGAATCGTCGTCTACAAACACGCGCTCCGGAACGCGCTCGTGCCCGTCGTCACCATCATCGGGCTCCAGTTGAGCTACGTTCTCAACGGTGCCGTCGTCGTCGAGGTCGTGTTTCAGCGACCGGGGCTCGGAACGCTCCTGGTCGATGCGATCTTCGCACGCGATTACCCGATCGTGCAGGGAGTGACACTCCTCATCGGGGTTATCTTCGTGCTGACGAACGTCGTGGTCGATCTCACCTACAGCCGACTCGATCCGCGCATCGATCTCGGGGGTGAACCGACGTGAGTGAGACGCCAGCCGACGTGCAACCACGGCGAGCGGACGAGGAACGGAAACAGCGATCGGACGGGGAACGGAGACGGTGGACGGGCGTGCTCCCGTCGAGCCCCCTCACACAGTTCGGTGTGATCGTCGTGTTCGCCATGCTCGTGTTCGCGGTGTTCGGGCCGATCGTGTCGCCGTACGGCCCGGCCGAGCAGGACCTCCTCAGTCGACTGCAACCGCCATCGTTGGCCCATCCACTCGGCACCGATCAGCTCGGTCGCGACGTGCTCACACGGCTCTCACACGGAGCCAGGCTGTCGCTCGGCATCGCCATCGCCGTGACGACCGTCCGGCTCGTCGTCGGTACGGTGGTCGGTCTCGTCGCGGGCTACGCCGGCGGGTGGGTCGACGAAGCACTGATGCGACTCGTCGACACGCTGCTCGCGTTTCCCGGGATCGTGCTTGCGCTCGTCATCGCCGGCGTTCTCGGGCCGAGTCTGGTGAACGTGATGCTCGCGCTGGCCGTCGTCGGTTGGGCATCGTACGCCAGACTGATCCGTAGCAGCGTCCTCTCGGTTCGAGAACGGGAGTTCGTGACCGCTTCCCGGCTGGTCGGTCGATCCCGGATACACGTCACCGCCCGCCACCTGCTGCCGAACGTCGTCGCGCCCGTCGTCGTTCTCGGGACGCTCGATATCGGCGGCGTCATCCTCGGGACTGCGGGGCTGTCCTTTCTCGGACTGGGTGCCCAACCGCCGACAGCCGAGTGGGGAACGATGCTCGCGTCGGGGCGTCCCTACCTTCGACAGGCGTGGTGGCTCGTCAACGCCCCAGGGGGCTGTATCATGCTCACCGTCCTCGGGTTCAACCTCTTGGGCGACAGTCTCAGAGACAGGCTCTCACCGGCTCAGTCGGCCCGAACGGAGCAGCTGTGAGCGACCCACTGCTTCGCGTCGAGGAGCTCCACACTCGCTTCGACACCGATCGAGGGCCCGTCCACGCGGTCGATGGCGCGTCCTTTTCGGTCGATCGTGGTGAGATCGTCGGTCTCCTCGGTGAGAGCGGCAGCGGCAAGTCCGTCACCGCCCGGTCGATCTGCAGACTGGAATCGCCGGCGCGGATCGTCGACGGAACGATCACGTTTGACGGGACCGAACTGACGACCGCCGACGAGTCCACACTCCGGCGGATCCGCGGCAACGAGCTCTCGATGGTCTTCCAAGACCCGACAGAGACGCTGAATCCGGTGTTCCCGATCGGCGAACAGATCAGCGAGGCGGTTCGAATACACGAAACGAACGGCCAGCAGCGTCTCGCCGATTTCCTCGGCGTCCCATTGCTCCGGGATCGGTCGGCGTGGGCGGAGGCACGCGAGCGCGCTGTCGAGCTGCTGGCGGCGATGGACGTGCCGAACCCAGAGTCGGGTTCGGCGGCGTTCCCTCACGAGTTCTCGGGCGGGATGCGCCAGCGTGCCGTTCTCGCCACTGCGCTGGCGAGTGAGCCCGAGCTATTGATCGCCGACGAACCGACGACGGCACTAGATACGACGACACAGGCGGACATCCTCCGACGACTTCGCACCCTCCGAGACGAGCGGGACATCGGCGTCCTCCTCATCTCTCACGACATCGGCGTCATCGCACAGACCTGTGACCGCGTCGTCGTTCTGTACGGTGGACAGGTGATGGAGGCCGGTCCGGTCGAAGAAGTACTGACTGCGCCGGAACATCCGTACACTCGAACACTGCTCGCGTGTTCGGTCCGGAGCAACGACCCGGGCGAACGAGCACGATCGATCGACGGAAATCCGCCGAACCCCATCGGTGGCCACGAGAAGTGTCCGTTCGTCGATCGCTGCCGACACGCGACCCCGGCGTGTCACGACGGACCGGTCCCGACGATCGAACGCAACCCCGACCATCGACTGGCCTGTGTGGAAGCGCCACTTCCCCCCAACCACGCAGACACTCCCGGTCAGAAACGATCGACGCCCGATAGCGTGAACGGGACGACACAGCGAGAGCGAACCGCGAGTGAATCGCGATCGAGAACCCCCGTGATCGAAGCGAAGAACGTCTCGAAGGAGTTCTCGGGGGAGCGCTCGTTTCTCGATCGACTGCGGACCGACGAGCCGTCCGCCGAAGCGGTCCGTGACGCATCGTTGTCGGTCGACACCGGTGAAACCGTCGGGCTCGTTGGCGAGAGCGGCTGCGGGAAATCCACGCTCGCAAAGCTCCTGACTGGGCAACTCACGCCGAGTCAGGGTCAGGTTCGCCTCGACGGCACTCGTGTGGGGGAGATCGGGGATCGCTCGTACAGCCAGCGGCGGCAGATCGGTGTCGTGTTCCAGCACGTCCGGGAGAGTTTCGATCCCCGGTGGCCGATCGGTCGGTCGCTTTCCGAGGCTCTCGACGACCCCGGGACGGTCTCGACGGCGGAAGCCGATCTCGACGACGTCGATGGGTTGTTGGAGAGTGTGGATCTCTCCCCGCAGATCGCCGATCGATACCCTCGGGAGCTGTCGGGCGGGCAGCTCCAGCGCGTCGCGCTGGCCCGCGCCCTCGCGCACGATCCCGACGTGATCGTTCTCGACGAACCGGTCTCCGGGCTCGACGTGGCGACACAGGCGACGATCCTCGACCTGCTCGGGGACGTACAACGACGGTTCGGTGTCGGGTACGTGTTCATCAGCCACGATCTCGATGTCGTTCGGTATCTCGCCGACAGAGTCGCGGTCATGTACGCCGGCGAGATCGTCGAGAGAGGGCCGGCGAAGGAGCTGTTCGAACAGCCGAGCCATCCGTACACCGACGCGTTGCTCCGTGCGATCCCGAGCGACGTCCCCGGTGACGATCGACCGACGCCGCTCCGCGGTGATCCGCCCGATCCGACGGATCGACCGACTGGGTGTTCGTTCCATCCGCGCTGTCCCGCCGCGACGACGGAGTGTGCCGAGCGCCAGCCCGACTTCGAGACGATCGACAGCTCACGCGTTCGGTGTTTCCATGCGCCGGATGCAACGGGCGAGAGCAACGACGATGGATCGTCGCCCGAACGAACTGGATCGAGATGAGACACGAACGGTGTTGAGTCGGGCGTCTGGCTGAGAGAAGCGTGTCGTCAGCTACTGATATCGAGGCTCGTCGTCTCGGTCGATACCGTCGCGTTCCGAGCAGTCGTCGATCCCGATGTGGTCGTGGCCATGCTCGCTGTCGCGTTCGCCGACGATGGCGTCCGACTCGGGACCGATGTCGTCCGATTCAACGCTGTGTCGGCCCACGACGGTCGGTCCGGCACATCGGTCGCACCGATGGCTGAAAACCGGGTCGTACTGACGACGCGGGTGAGATTTTCGTTCCCCGATAGCTGCTGAACAGTCCGATAGCTGTGGATGACACCCCGTCGATCGACGAGCATTCGGAGACTCGTGTTTCCGTTCGCGAACGTCTGCTCGGTTCGGGTCTTTCCCCGAACGAGATACAGCGTGGAGCCGTTGCGTTGCCGTTCGGTTACCGACGTGGTATCGGTGGTGAACCATTCGAGACGGTATCGGAGTCCCGCTCCTGCAGCACCGAACCGTGTTTGGGAACTGCTATCGAGCCGGTCGTATCTCGTCGTTCCGTTCGCATACGTTCGGTTCCACAGTGTTCGTCCGTCGTTCGACCAGACCTCGGTGCGGGCCGCGAGCGTCTCCGGATATGGCGAATAGCCCTCGCTGCTGTTACGCTCGGTGACGGCGTAAATCCCCTCGTCGCCCGACCCTACGTGGAGCGTGCTCGTGGTGTCAACGAGAACCGAACCGTTCGGTCCCAGTCCAGTCGAGTTCGACCGCTCGGTGAACGATCGATTCTGAAGAAACGAGCTATGGGCTGCCACGAGCGCGCTCGCGTTCTCGATACCCTGGCCCGTGAGTCCGGGCGCGAGCTGTGGGACCGGCGTCGGGGTGGGCTCGTCGGTCGGCACCGTCATCGGCGTGACCGTCGGTGTCGACTCACCGCCACCGTCACCCCCGAACACCCCACTACAGCCGGCAAGCACCACCAGCACGACAACGAGAACCGTCCCCACGGCACGCTGCATGCTGCCTCTCGGACACATCGTGCAAAATGTCTTTTCGTTCACCGATCACGATCGGTGTGGCGACCCCGAGAGTGGTAGAATTAAGGCTGCCGCGCAGAAATCGCCGGTATGGAAACGCTCCTGTTGGACCAGACAGCAGTCGACGCGAACGCACGGATGGACGAGGTCATCCGGGCGGTCGAGGACGCGTTCGCGGCCTACGAACGTGGCGACGCCCAGATGCCGGCCAAATCCTACATCGATCTCCCCGAGTACAACGGCGACTTCCGCTCGATGCCCGCCTATCTCGACGCGGGCGAGTGGGACGCCGCGGGTATCAAGTGGGTCAACGTCCACCCCGACAACCCCGAAAACNGGAGCTCACGATGCAGCGCACCGGCGCGGCGGCCGCGGTCGCCACCGACCATCTCGCACGCGAGGACGCCCGGAGTCTCGGTCTCGTCGGGGCGGGCGTCCAGTCGTACACCCAGGTCGAAGCCATCGCCGCCGTGCGCGACATCGAGGAGATCGTCGTCGCGGACCTCGACGACGAGGCCGTCGCGGCGTTCGTCGAGCATTTCGACGACCGGTTCGATGTCCACGGCGGCTCGATCCCGGAGGCTGCCGCCTGCGACGTGCTTTCTACGGTGACCCCGAGCACCGCCCCGCTCGTCTCCAGAGACGACCTCGGCGAGCACACCCACGTCAACGCGATGGGCGCGGATGCCGCCGACAAGCAGGAGCTCGATCCCACGATCCTCCGCGACGCCCGGCTCGTGATCGACGACCACGCTCAAACCACCCACTCCGGCGAGATCAGTATCCCGTACGCAGACGGCGTGATCAGCGACGCCGACATCGACAGCGCGGTCGGCGAGATCGTCGTCGGCGAAGCGTCGGGCCGCACCCCCGAGGACGGCATCTCGGTGTTCGACAGCACCGGCCTCGCGATCCAGGACGTGGCGACCGCTCACGTGGTCTACGAGCACGCCCGCGAGAACGACAACGGCGAGTCGTTCGCGTTCGTCAGTCAGTAGCTCGATCCGCGCCCCGATCGAACAGTCTCGTCAGCACCCAGACGATCACGAGCACCGGCAGCAACGGCAGCGCGACGACCAACAGGCCGACGAGGATCGACCACCCGATGACGTCCATCTCGGTGTCGCGATGCATCTGCGATGGCGGCGTCACTGTCCGCAGCACTTTCCGTGCGGTTCCGGGTTCGTCGTCCGATTCCTCCTGGCTCATGCCGTCGTTTACGTGTCGCGTCGTAAAGAGCGTCGCGGTCGGACGGGGCTCGTGTTTGCGGTGGACGATGGCAACCTATAGATGGATGGATCGGTTACGACGGACAACGCCATCTCTCATGCAACAACAGGACACCTACGACCACGCCGACGTCGAACAGAAGTGGCAGGCCCGCTGGGAGGAGTCGGACGTCTTCCGCATCTCCGACGATGCGACCGACCCGAGCTACGTCCTCAGTATGTTTCCCTACCCCTCGGGCGACCTCCACATGGGCCACGTCCGCAACTACACCATCACCGACGCCTACGCCCGCTACAAGCGGATGCAGGGCGAAAGCGTGCTTCACCCGATGGGGTGGGATTCGTTCGGCCTCCCCGCAGAAAACGCCGCGATCGAGCGCGAGATCGACCCCCGGGAGTGGACGATGGACTGCATCGACACCATGCGAGACCAGATGCAGTCGATCGGATTCGGTATCGACTGGGACAGGGAGATCACGACCTGCGAGCCCGAGTACTACCGCTGGAACCAGTGGCTGTTCAAGCAGTTCTACGAGGAGGGGCTCGCCGAGCAGAAGGGCGGCGAAGTCAACTGGTGTCCGTCCTGTGAGACCGTCCTCGCCGACGAGCAGGTCGAAGGCGAGGCGGAGCTGTGCTGGCGGTGTGACACCCCCGTCGAGACCCGAACCCTCGATCAGTGGTTCTTGAAGATCACCGAGTACGCCGACGACCTGCTCGACGGGATCGACGGGTTGGAGCAGTGGCCCGACAACGTCCGAGGGATGCAGCGCAACTGGATCGGCCGCCAGGAGGGCGCGACCGTGGAGTTCGGCACTGACTACGGTCCGGTCGAGGTCTTTACCACGCGACTCGACACCCTCTACGGCGCGACCTTCTTCGCGCTCGCACCGGATCACGAGATGACTCGGGAGATCGTCGCCGACGATCCCGACCTCGCCGCAGCGGTCGACGAGCTCGATCCGGAGGCCGACACCGACGAGAAGAACGGCGTGTTCACCGGCGAGTACGCGATCAATCCCGCGACGGGCGAGGACATCCCGATCTACGTCGCCGACTTCGTGCTCGCCGACGTGGGGACCGGCGCGCTGATGGGCGTTCCCGGCCACGACGAGCGCGACCACGAGTTCGCCGCGGAGTACGACATCGAGATCCGTCAGGTCGTCGCACCCGATGACGGAGGCGAAAGCGACACCGCGGAGGTCTCGGAGGGGGCCTACACCGATGACGGCGTCCTGATCGACAGCGGCGAGTACGACGGCGTGGCGAGCGGCGAGGCACGCGAACAGCTGATTGCGGACCTCGACACGGCGGCCCACCACACCCAGTACCGGCTGCGCGACTGGCTCATCTCTCGTCAGCGCTACTGGGGCACGCCGATTCCAGTAGTTCACTGCGAGGAGTGCGGCCCGGTCATGGTCCCCGACGAGGATTTGCCCGTGGAGCTCCCCGAGTTCGTCCCGACGCCGACGGGCAACCCGATCGAAGAGGTCGAGTCGTTCGTCGAAACCGAGTGTCCCGACTGTGGTGGCCCTGCGGAACGCGAGACCGACACGATGGACACGTTCGTCGACTCGTCGTGGTACTTCCTCCGATTCACCTCGCCCGACCGTGCGGACGTGCCGTTCGACACCGAGCGCGCGAACGACTGGCTGCCGGTCGACGAGTACGTGGGCGGGATCGAACACGCGGTCATGCACCTGCTGTACTCGCGGTTCGTGACCCGCGCGATTGCGGACATGGAGCTGCTCGACGTCGACGAGCCGTTCGAGCACTACCTCCCCCAGGGAATGGTCCAGCTCGACGGGACGGCGATGTCCTCCAGCACGGGCAACGTGGTCTCGCCCGTCGAGATCATGGCAGAGTACGGCGCGGACACGGCCCGGCTGTTCATGATGGGCGCGGCCCGCCCCGCGAAGGACTTCGACTGGACCGAGCGCGGCGTCCGGTCGAGCAACGAGTTCATCCGCCGGTTGTTCGGCACGGTCGAGGCGTTCACCGACGGCGATCTCTCGACGACCGATGCGGGCGATCGACCGATCGACGCGTACGTCGCCCGCGAGATCGACGCGACGATCGCGGAGGCAACCGGAGGGTACGAGGCGTTCCGGTTCAACGAGGCCCTCCGGGAGGCGCGCGGGCTGGTCTCACTGCTCGGCCAGTACCGCGAGTACACGACCCCCGACACGGCAACGTTCGAGCGGGGGCTCCGGACGGCGGTCAGGCTGCTCGCGCCCGTCGCACCCCACGTCGCCGAGGAGTCGTGGGCCACGCTCGGCAACGAGGGGTTCGTGGCCGAGGCCGCGTGGCCCGACCCCGACGGCGGTGTCGAGGACTACGCCGCCGAGCGCCGCCTCGTCGAGAACACCCGTGAGGACGTCCGTGACATCCTCGACGTGGCCGGGATCGAGAACCCCGAAACCATCGAGGTCGCGGTCGCCCCCGAGTGGAAACATCGTGCGCTCGACGTCGCGATCGAAGCCGACGACGACGTCGTGGGCACGGTGATGGCCGACGAGGAGCTCCGGACGCACGGCGAGGACGCCGCCGACTACGCGAAGGACCTCGCCGCGAACCCTCAGGCACTCTCCGAAACGCTCGCGCCCGACCACGAGTACGACGCACTCGAACGCGCGTCGTGGCTGCTCGATCGAGAGTTCGACGCCACAATCGTGCTCGAACGCGCCGCCGAGGCTCCTGACGACCTGGTAAGTAAGGCGCGACCGGGCCGGCCAGCGATCGAGATTCGCGAGGGATAGCTCACCCGTCTAACGGCTGCCGAAAACCATAGGAAGTGGGAGCGTCTGTGCGAGCTCGTGGGTGCGTTCGCCACTGCGGTTCAAAACCGGCTGTGTGATACACTCGTGGAGCGGTGCGACGACTACGACTGGGAGATCGAACGCCGAATTGCAGGGACGCCGGTCGACATCGCTGGCTGCCGTTCGGCGGAGTGGGTACTCGTTGAACTCGAATGGCGACGAGCCGACCCCGCCGACAACACCGCGAAACTGTTTCGCCATCTCGCCGAGGGTGCGTTCGATGACGGCAACGCTCCCGACGCCAGCGACACGTCCGACGCCGATCGCGTCGCCGTCTTTCAGGTATTTACCGGTTACTACGATCTCACGAGCGGCGGTGTCTCCGCAAAACGGGAAAACGCCGAGTTCGTCGGCCGGGTCGCGAGCGACGCGCTCGATCGGTTCACCTACGCACCAATCGAGTTCGAACTCGATCCACCGAAGCGCGGCGGCGAACGCTCGGACGACTGGCAGGCCGTCACCGACGCAACCGCTCGGACGATCGCGACTCGGCTCTGACTCGGTTTGTCGCCTCTCGGTAACTTCTCGCCTCAGTCGTCGAGCGACGCGAGGTCAGCGTCGAGCGCGTCGCCGAGCACCGTCCGGGCGTGACCGTCGGGATCGACGCCAGTGTAGACCCGCTGGATTTCACTGTCACTGATGACGAACGTCGTCCGTGCGGCCGCGCCGCTTGACGTGTCGACGCCGAAGGCGTCGGCGACCTCGCCATCGGGGTCGGCGAGCAGGTCGAAGTCGAGGTCCTCCTGGTCGGCGAACGCGCGGTGGGAGTCGACGCCGTCGGTCGAGACGCCGTAGACCGTGACGCCGGCGTCGCGATAGCTCTCGTGCTCCTGCTCGAACTGGTTGGCTTCGACAGTGCAGCCGGGCGTGTCGTCGCGCGGGTAGAAGTACACGACCGTGGGGTCGTCGAAGGCGGGCGCGACCGTCTCGCCGTCCTGGTTGGGTGCCGAGACATCGGGTGCGGGGTCGCCGGCTGTGAGCGTCATGCATCCGCTCCGGCGTCGAGGCTGAAAGCGGCCTCGGTCGAGGGTGGAATCGCGCTCGATCAGTCGATGTCGATGCTGCGCGAGTCGTCGAGATCCGTGGCCTTCGGCAGCGTCACAGTCAGGACGCCGTTGGTGTAGGTGGCGCTGGCTTCGTCCTCTTCGACGTTCTCGGGCAGCGAGAGGGTGCGGCTGACCGAGTGGCGGCGGCGCTCGCGCCGGAGGTAGTCGCCCTCGCCCTCCTCGGTGGATTCGTCGCGTTCGGCGGTGATTCGGAGGGTGCGGTCGGCCACCGAGAGATCGATGTCCTCGCGGTCGTAGCCCGGCAGGTCGGCGGTGACCTCGAAAGCGTCGTCGCGGTCGGCGAGGTCGACCGAGAGCTGCTGGGTTCCGGGGACCGGCATGTCGTCGAACTGGCCGAGCTGCTGGTTCATCCGCTCGAACATCTGCTCGATCTCCTCGAAGGGGTTGCGTCGCGACATGGCGCTTCAGCATAGGCCCGCGATGGACTTAACTTTGACAGGTAGCCGGCTGCGCACCCACTGCACGCTCACCGCACGCCAACCGCATCCTCACCGCACCCCTCACGCCACGACGTGTTCGGTGTCGTACGAGCCGAGCCGGCAGACCCAGCCCTCCTCGGCGATGGCCTCGATGGATTCGACCGCTTCCTGAGTGCGCTCCTCGTAGAGCCCGGCGGCGACGTCGATGTGGAAGACGTAATCGCCGAGGCGCTCGCCGCTCGGGCGCGACTCGGCCCGAGTGAGGTTGATCCCGCGATCGGCGAACGGTTCAAGCAGATCGAGCAGCAGCCCAGGATAATCGTCGTTCGGGTAGACGACGAGCGAGGTCTTCCCGCCGGCCGCGGAGCGTTCGGCGCGCGGGGCGATCGCGACGAACCGCGTGGCGTTCGAGGCCTGATCCTGGATCCCCTCGGCGAGCACGGAGAGGTCGTCGCCGGCGGTGTCGGGGTGGGCGATCGCCGCCATGTTCGGGTCCTCGCGGGCGCGCTCGACCCCTCGGGCGGTAGAGGCGACCGCTTCGAGTGCCACGTCGGGATACTCGACGTCGAGGAACGCCCGGCACTGTGCGAGCGCCTGGGAGTGACTCGCCACGGTGTCGAATTCGGGCCCCTGGGCCAACAGTGCGTGGCGAATCGGGGTGACGAGCTCGCGGACGACCGCGACCTCGTACTCGGTGAGCGCGTCGAGGCTCTCGGTCACCGAACCCTCGATGCTGTTCTCGACCGGGAGCACGCCGCGCGGGGCCGCGCCATCGGCGACCGCCGCGACGATCCCCGTGACCGATTCGCGGAACTCGACCTCGTCGGCGATCGCCCCCGCCGCCCGATGGGAGTAGGTCCCCTCGGGCCCGAGTGTGACTGCGTTCATGCGCTCTCGTGCCGTGGGGTGGTGAAAAACGCGTCGTTGGACAATCGATTTATGTTCTGCTGAGACACGGGAGACCATGCCTCTGGACTCGCGACGTCTGTTGGAAGAGAGCCTGCCCGTCGGGGGACTGCTGTTCGCGTGGTACGTGCTGAGTGCGCTCGTCGCGGCGCTCGCAAACGGATCGTTTCTCGGAACGCTTTCGATCGGCTTTCAAATCGTCGGGTCCGCCACCGCGGTGGTGTTCGTCGTCGTCCGTGGCATCGCTATCGCCCGCGAAACTCGTCCGCTCCGCTTGTCGGGTGATCTCCGCGAGCTTCTCGACGAGAGTACCGTGGTCGCAGTGCCCGTCCTCGTGTGGGTCGCTCTCGGAACCCTCGTCGCGCTACCGTTCGGTCTTTTCAGGTTCGGGACCAGTGTTCCGACACTCGTCGCCGCCTTCGTACAGACAGCGATCGCGACCACGGGACTGTACGTCGTGGTCCGTGTCGTGCCGGTTCTCCGCTCGGGAGTCGGATCGGGCAGAACCGCCGCTCTCGGCGACGACTGCCGCGTGCGGTGGCGGTGCGGTCTGCGGGCCTGGCGGATGAAGGGCGAGGCGCGCGAACGAGGCCGCAGGCCGAGTGAGCAGCGAACACCGGAGCACGCTTCGCGTGCTCCGAGCTCCCGTTCGCTTCGCTCACGGGAACGAAGGGAGCGCGCGGCGAGGGCTTCGGCGGTGCTGTGCGGTGCAGTTGCGGTCCTCGGTGGATCGAGGGCGAGGCCCGCTTCGCGGGCCGAGGGCTCGGACGGTGCTGTGCGGTTGCGGAAAGGGGTAGCAACTGTACCGCGAGTGAGCGGGGCGAACGAGCGGCAGTTTTTGGTCCAGATTTTTACGAGGAGTGGTCCCCGCAGCGAGTCGGCGAAGCCGACGAGCGAGGAGACCCGACGTGGTTCGAAAGACGCCGGAGGCGTCTTTCGTCATGCCGAGACGGCGGAGCCGTCTCGTAACAAAGTAAAAAGGTGGGTGTCTAGTAGTTATCGTAGACAGTTTTGATGATGGTGAAGTAGTCCATCCCCTCCTCGCCCTGTTCGCGGTAGGTCTCGCTGGAAGAGGCGTTCATGCCGCCGAAGGGAACGTGGAGTTCGAGGCCGGTGGTGGCTTCGTTGACCTTCACGACGCCGAAGTCGACCTCGTCGACGAAGCGGTTGGCCTGAGTGTGGTCGTCGGTGACGATCCCGGCCGCCAGTCCGAACTCGACATCGTTGGCGAGGTCGATCGCTTCCTCGAAATCGCTCACGGTCATGATCCCCACGAAGGGGCCGAACACCTCCTCCTGCATTACGGTCGCATCGGAGTCCAAGCCGGTGAGGATCGTCGGCTCGACGAAGTAGCCGTTCTCGTACTCGTCGCCGTCGGGTTGGCCGCCGCCGTACTCGACGGTCGCGCCTTCGTCTTTGGCGGTCTCGACGTCGTCGAGGGTGCCCTCGATTTCGCCCTCGTTCGCCTGGGGGCCCATGTCCGCCCCGTCGAGGGCGGCCCCGATCTCGATCGATTTCGCATAGTCGACGAGCGCGTCGACGAACTCGTCGTGGACCGACTCGTGGACGATCACCCGCTCGGTCGCGGTGCAGGCTTGTCCTGTGACGCCGAACGCACCGCCGCCAACGATTTGTGCGGCCTCCTCGACGTCGGCGCTCTCGGTCACGACGGTGGGGTTTTTCGAGCCGAGCTCGGTCTGGACGCGCTTGTGGGCGTCAGTAGCCTGCTCGTAGATCATATCGCCGACCGAGCGACTCCCCGTGAAGGAGACGGCGTCGACCTCGTCGTGTTCGACGATCGGCTGGCCGACCTCCTCGCCGCCACCGGTCAGGACGTTCACGACACCATCGGGGGCATCCACGGCGTCGGCGGCCTCGGCGAGACATTCGGTGACCTTCAGAAAGACCGTCGGCGCGTCCTGTGAGAGCTTACAGACCACGGTGTTGCCCGTCGCGAGCGCGGGAGCCATCTTCCACGAGGGGATTGCGATGGGGTAGTTCCACGGGACGATCAGGCCCGCGACGCCCATCGGCTCGCGGACGGTGTAGAGGTTCTGTCCGGTGGCGCTCGGATTGCTGGCCTCGCCGGCGTAGTCCATGGCCTTCTCGGCGTAGTAGTAGAAGATGTTGATCGCGCGGCCGACCTCGCCGCCGGCCTCGCCGAGCGCCTTGCCCTCCTCGCGCGCGAGCGTCTCGGTGAGTTCCTCGCGTCGGTCGTCCATCCGCTTGGCTGTCTCGCGCAGGAGTTTGCCGCGAGCGGGTCCCGGGGTCTCCGCCCACGCGTCCCGGGCGGCTGCGGCAGCCTCGATGGCACCACGGGCGTCGGCGCTGCTCGAATCCTGACACTCCGCCACCGTCTCGTCGGTGTTCGCGGGGTTTTCGACCGCGAACGTCTCGCCGGTTTCGGAGGCGCGCCACTCCCCGTCAACGTAGTTCTCGTAGGTGTCTGCCATCGCTGGAGCAACGGACGCGAGACATACCCTTCTTTCGGCCTGCTATCTCAGGCTCACGGTGTTCGTGCGTCGATCACCCTGACGGCTTTGTGCGGGGAGGTCGTACCGCCGGCATGCGCTACTACCGCGTGGCGACCGACCAAGGCACGAAGCTCGTCGCCCGCGACGACGAGAAGGCCTACGACCTCACCGGGGCGCGCGACGGACTCCGCGACTTTTGCGACCTCGCTCAGGTCGCGGACGTCGTCGACACCGACGTCGACGGCGTGACCGAGCGCCTGACCGCCGACGCGCCGCTGCTCGACGCCGAATCGGTGGCCGAGCGGGCGACCCTGCCGGCGATCCCGGGCGAAGTCTGGGCCGCCGGCGTCACCTACGAGGTAAGCAGCGACGCCCGCGAAGAGGAGAGCGGCCGCGGCGAGATCTACCAGGGCGTCTTCGAAGGCGACCGCCCGGAGGTCTTCTTCAAAGCCACTCCCTCACGGACTGTGGGCCCTGGCGAGGGTGTCGGGATCCGCGAGGACTCCGAGTGGGACGTGCCCGAACCCGAACTCGGCGTCGTGGTCTACCGCGACGAGATCGTGGGCTACACCGTCGGCAACGACATGAGCAGTCGGTCGATCGAGGGCGAGAACCCGCTGTACCTCCCCCAGGCCAAAGTCTACGACCGGTGCTGTGCCATCGGCCCCTGCATCGCGTCGCCCGAAACCGTCGGCGATCCTCGGGATCTGGAGCTCTCGATGACGATCGAGCGCGACGGCGAGACGCTGTTCGACGACAGCACGTCGACTTCACGGATGGTGCGCTCGCCCGAGGAGCTCGTCTCGTACACGACTCGCCACAATCCGCTGCCCGAGCTCGCGGTGGTTCTCACCGGGACCTCGCTGGTGCCCGAGGAGTTCACGCTCGAAGCGGATGATCAGGTTGCGATCGGAATCGAGAACGTCGGACAGCTCGAAAATACCGTTATCGAGGTCTGAAACGACGTAGACCGGAATCGGCCGTCCTCAAAACGTGATCGTGTCGACATCGTCCCCGGTCCCAAGATAGACCGCATCGACCATGTCAAGGAAGATGCCGTGGTCGAGGACGCCGGGGATCGCGTCGAGTTCCTGCGCCGTGCCCGCCGCATCGTCGAGCCCGCCAAAGTCACAGTCGAGCACGAGGTTGCCGTTCGCGGTGAACACCGGCCCGTCCTTGCGTTCGGCCATCCGAAGGTCGGGCTCGCCGCCGGCCTCGCGCACCCACTCGGCGACGACCTCGCGGGCGTCGGGCATCACTTCCACAGGAACGGGGTAGTCGAGCGGGTCGGTCGCCTTCTCCTCGTCAGTGGTGATGACCAGCTCGTCGGCCATCGCGTCGATCACCTTCTCGCGGGCGTGTGCGCCGCCGCCGCCCTTGATGACGGTAGGCTCGTTCTCCGAGTACTGGTCCGCGCCGTCGACCGTGATGTCGAGCTCGGTGACTGCGTCGAGCGTGACGAGCGGGATCGCGGCCTCCTTCGCGAGCTCGTGGGACTGAAGCGAGGTCGCCACGCCGCGGACGTCCTCCAACTCTCCCTCGCGGAGCAGCCGACCGATCTCGGCGACCGTCCACGCCGTCGTGCTCCCGGTCCCGAGCCCGACGTCCATCCCGTCCTCGATGAGTTCTTGCGCTGCGCGCTCGCCCGCCCGTCGTCGGCGCTCGTCGAAAACGCCCTCTGCGCCGCTCTTGATCCGGTTCGGCGACGGGACCACTTCGATATGCTCGCGGATCGCTGCGTCGTCGAGGTCGAGCCCGTGGTCGTCGAGCGCCGCGCGGGCCTGCTCGATCGCCTCGTCTTCGGTTTCCGCCCATTCACGGATCTGCTCGTCGTCGGCCGTGTAGGTGAACTCTTTTGCCATCGTTCGTATCTCCGCTTATCCGTCGTCGGATCGATCGACCGGCCGGAGCGGGTCCATCTCCTCCTCGTCACGGAGTTCGTGGCGGACGTCGTTTCGGACCCGACCGGTGAACCGTTCCTCCCTGATGTGTTCGTCCTCGCCGAAGGGGTGTTCGCCGAACCCGTGTCGCATCAGCGCGACTGCCCGCGGGGCGTGGCGCTGGTTGCCCCGTGATTTGAACAGCTCCATCACCGACTGGCTGATGACCGGGATCGGCGTCTCGCCCTTGAACGCCTCCTGAACCAGCCAGTTGACTTCCCCAGTGTCCTCGATGTAGTGGGGGATCTCCTCGAACTCGGGGGCGTCCGATTGCTGGTCCTCGTGGCGGAGGCCCTTCTCCATGAGTTCGACCAGCCAGCTCTCGATGACCGCGCCGTTCGACCAGTTGTGGAACACGTCGGCCATGTCGACGTCGAAGTCACCGGCTTCGAGGAGTTCGACCCCCTCCGCGATCGACTGGAGCATCCCGAACTCGATCCCGTTGTGGACGAGCTTCACGAAGTGTCCACTCCCTGGCGGTCCCACGTGCAGGAGACCGCCGTCGACCGACAGCGTGTCGAGATAGGGCTCGGCGATCTCGAATCCTTCTTCCTTTCCGCCGACCATGAAACAGGCCCCCTCGCTCGCACGCGGTGGTCCGCCGCTGGTCCCTGTATCGAGGTAGTAGACACCCTCCTCCCATGCGCGCTCCTCGCGGCGCATCGAGTCGCGCCAGAAGGAGTTGCCGCCGTCCATCACGACGTCGCCCTCGTCGAGATGATCGAGTAGAGCATCGAGTTCGTCGTCGATCAGGCCACCGGCGGGCAGCGAGAGGTAGATCACGCGTGGTGGGTCGAGCTCCTCGACCAGCGTGTCGTACTCGCCGGCATCGTGGACCTCGACCCCCGTATCGTCGAGGTCGGGCCGATCGGCCGTGTCGAACCCGACAACTCGGATGTCTTTTCCGATAGCCTGGCGCGCGAGGTTGCCCCCGATCTTGCCCAGTCCAACGATGGCGAGTTCGCGGTTGTCTCCTGACATGGCTCGAAATCTCCGTCGTCCGGCGGTTCGCCGATCCTCCGTGGCACGGCAACCGCCCCGTGAACGTCGCGTCCGAACCAATCTCCCACGGCGATTCACATAGGCGTGTTGCCTGCGCCACCGAATCGAAGGGAGCATCGAGTGTACGGGCGTCACGACCCGATCGACAGCGATAGCCCCGATACAAGGACGAACGACGGCACAAGACTTATGCTGACGAAACGTTTAGTCAGGGCCGGGGTGCGATGCCGCTTCATCCCACCATCGGGGGAGTACAAACCAACCGTTGCGTGGCATCACCGCACGGTTTTGACCTGGTTAGCAGCCTTCCCCCGTCGGCCCATTCTACGGCACGTGATCGGAAGAGCGATCTGTGGAGAGCCACCGGAACGATACCGTCGACGACTCGTCGATCCCGCTCGTCGACGGTTCGATCGCCGTGTGGGCACTACAATGGCCGAATCCCGGCAACTCCTTCGACTGAAGGAGGCAGAAGATTGATATTGAATGAATGGTTAGTCAGAATGTCGAGCGGCGATCCCATATGGCGCTCGGCGGAGTACACGAATGAGCAACCACGAGGCTAAAGCGACCGAAACACGATGGAACGGACAGTATATCGGCCGTCACTACTGGGACGAAGCGGGCTCGCTTCGCGAGTCCATCGTCGAGGCGGTCGCGACGGCGACCGGCACGAACACGACAGCCGTCGCCGCCGACTACGGCGAGGATCACTCACGAACCGTCGAACGACTCTTCGGTGGAACCACGGACGAAGAGCCCCGGTCGTACGGGGTGATTCGGTTCACGCTCGCCGGATCGACCGTCACGGTGCACAGCGACGGTCGGCTCGTCGTCGAGTCAACGGACGGGGCTGCGACGCGACGACCGGCCGTCGGGTGAGGATCGCTCCGGTGTAGACCGCGGCCCCGGCGTCAGAGAGTCGATCCGTCGCCATGCAGTTGCGGGTGAGACGAATCCGACGATCGCGCCGGGGCGGCTCGGATCACGGGTGAAGCGGCACCGGCGCTTATGAGTGCGCCACGCGTTCGCAGGGATATGTCCATCGAACGAAGTCTGCTCCTCGCCGCGATCGCCCTCTTCGGCGCGGTCGCCGTCCTCATGGTGCTGCCCTACGAGCAGTATCTGCTGCTCGCGATCCTGCTCGCCTACCTGCTCTACCCGCTCCAATGTCGCCTCCGGGAGTACGTCGGGAGTCGGGGGTCGGCAGGACTACTCATCGTCGGATCGTTTCTCGCCGTGATCGTTCCGCTCGGGGTGCTCGTCGGTGTCGGCGTCCGACAGGCGTCCACGATTCTCGTTGCGATCGAGCGCGGCGAGTTCAGCGTCGGGGCGATCGAGAGCCGCTTGAGCGAGCAGACCGGCATCCCGATGAACATCGATCGGATCCTGACGGAGTGGAACCTCGATCCATCCGCGCTGCTCGGCGGTTCCGGCGGGGACGGCGCAACAGCGCTTCTCGGTAATGTCAGCCAGGTGCTCGGCAACGTCGTGAGCGTCATCGGCAGTCTCTCGAACATCGCGATCGGCATCACTGTCCTCCTGTTCGTGCTCTACTACCTGCTCGCGGACGGCCCGGCACTCGCGGCGTGGCTCCGGGCCGTCTCGCCGGTCAGAGAGACGACGATCGACCGGCTCTACGAGCGGAGCGATCGGCTGATGTGGGCGGTCGTGTTCGGCAACATCCTCGTCGCCGTCGTCCAGGGCGTGCTCCTCGGGATCGGGTTCGCCGTCCTCGGCGTGCCGAACGCGATCTTCTGGACGATCACGACCACCGTGCTGGCGCTGTTGCCGATCATCGGCGCGTCGGTCGTCTGGCTCCCCGCTGCCGGCTATCTCGTGCTCGTCGACCGCCCGGTGATCGCGGTGGCGCTGTTCGTCTACGGCGCGCTGGTCGTGAGTCTCTCGGACAACTACCTCCGGCCGATGATCGGCGGGCGCGAGGCGCGGCTCAACCCCGGCCTGTTCGTCGTTGGCCTCTTCGGCGGCCTCGCGGTGTTCGGCTTCATGGGACTGTTCTTCGGACCGGTCGTCCTCGGCCTGCTCAAGGTGCTCGTCGAGGTGTTCGCGGAGTACCGACCGCCGGCCCGTTCGGCGATGTGACGTCGTCGCCACGACATCGCCGATGGCTCAGTCGTGCGTTCGGTCGTGTGGGTCGTCTTCCCGGCCCATAGTATCGGTGAGTCCGGCAGCGATCGTCTCGATCATCGTGTCGCGGATCGCGGGGTAGCGGTCCTCGCCGATCTCCTCGCGGTACGGCGCGAGGGTCACCGCCGCCTCGATGGTGCCGGCGATCGCTTCGGGATCGCCATCTCGAATCGTCCCCTCGGCCTGCCACGCTTCGACGTACGGCAGGAGGTAGCCGAGTTCGCGGTCGATCTGTTCGGCCAGTTCCTCGTCGGAGTAGAGGCGCGTCAGCCGCTCGTAGTCGTCGCCGGTGAACAGCTGTTCGACGAGCGGGTTCGTCTCCAGCTCCTCGAACGTGATCCGGAGGAACTCCTGAATAGCGCGCTCGGGATCGTCCGTCTCCTCCAACGGCGTGACGGCGCGCCCGTAGAACCGCTCGGTCTCGCGGTCGAGGACCGCGAGGTAGAGCTCGTCCTTCGAGTCGAAGAACTGATAGAACGTGCTCGGCGCGATGTCGACCTCTCCTGTGAGATCGGCGATCGTGGTCTTGTCGATCCCGTAGCGCGCGAACTGCGTCCGGCCCGCATCGAGGAGTTCTTCTCTGAGGAGATCCCGTTTTTCGTCGCTGAATCCCTTCATCTGTCAGCCATTTGTGAGTGGGGCGTGCGGTGGTTCGGTTTCGCTGCCGAGCGAGACGATCGGATCACTGGATGTCCATCCTCGCGAAGCGTACTTGACTCACGGCTATCAGTACGACCGTGGCGGCGAGCAGGATGCCCGCGCTCACGAAGTCGTAGCTCCCCTCGACGAGGATCTCGTTCGCGTCGAAGTAGTTCATCGGCGCGATGTTCGCCACCCAGCCGAAGTCGGTCGCCACGATGAACGATTCGAGCAGATACAGCGAGAAGAGCAGCCCGATGGCGGCGTTCTGGGCGGTGTCCTTGCTGTCGAGCAGGACGGAGAGGACGAGGCCGATGGCCCCACAGCACAGGAGGTAGGGAATCGAGAGCACGTGAACCATCAGAAGCTCCTCGACCGCGATCGACGCGTCGATGAACAGCGTCCCGGCGTAGATCACCGCCGGCGTGACGACGCTAGCGACGAGGATCGGCACGAGCAGCGAGAGGAACTTCTCGACGAGCACGCTGCCCCGCGAGACCGGGTTCGCGAGCAGCACGTCCATCCGGTCGGTGTCGATGTCGCCCCGGATCGACCCCGCCGCGGTGTACGCGAGATAGAGACCGAAGAACACGGCCCAGAAAAGGGTGTAGAACTCGCCGGCGAGCAGACCTTCGAGGCTCGACAGACTCTCCAAACCGAACGCCTCGATGAACGGCTGTGGCAGGTCCGTCATGACCTGCTCGAACTGAGCGCTGGCCGCGACGTCGGTCGTGATCAACGGCGTGAACGCCACGAACGCCAACGCCATCAGCGCGAATGCGGCGCTAAGTCCGATCGCACTCTTGATCCGGTGGCCCCCTTCGTATCGCAGGATGTCGAGGGTCATTGGATATCCATCCTCGTAAAGCGCCACTGACTCGCAAAGACCAGCACTGCGGCCGCAGCGAGCAGGATGGCTCCGCCCGCGAGGTCGTAGTTCCCGTTGACGAGGATCTCGGTGGGGTCGAAGTAGTTCATCGGCGCGATCACACCCAGCACCTCGTAATCGGTGCCGATGAGCAGCGTCTCGACGAGAAACGCCACGACCAGCACCCCGATCGAGGTGATCTGGGCACGGCCCTGGTCGCTGAGGAACACCGACGCCGCGAACCCGACCGCCGAACAGCACAGCAGATAGGGAACCGCCAGCGCGTGGAGCGCGAGGAGGTTCGCGACGTCGAGCGGCGTGTCGATGATCACCGACCCAGCATAGAGCACGATCGGGGTGATCACGTTGACCGCGAGGATCGGCACCAGCAGGGAGGAAAACTCCTCGACGACGAGTTTCGATCGGGAGACCGGCGCGGAAAGCAGCGTATCCATCCGGCCCGTCTCGATATCGCCAGCGACCATCGAGGCCGCGCTGTACGCGAGGTAGAGCCCGAGCACGAGCACCCAGCCGACCTGGAAGAGTTCGACTGCGAGCAGCCCCGGTAGGGTATCGATCGCCGCGAGACCGAGTCCTTCGGTGAACTGTTGGGGGAGGTTCGAGAAGATGGCTTCGAGGTCGAAGTCGGTGAACGACGGCGAGAGGGCGACGAACATCGCACCGTAGAAACTCGCCGCGACCGCGATGGTGGCCCCGAGCACGAGGCGGCGTTCGCCCTCGTAGCGCGCGACCTCAAACATCCGCCTCACCACGCCGATCCGATCGGCCGACGGTGCTCGACTCCTCGTCCGGGTCGACGTCGCCGTAAAAGCGCATGAACACGTCCTCCAGCGGGGCGTCCGCGACGTCGAGGTCGAGGATGTCGTACTCGACGAGGTGTTCGAGCAGGGCGTTGTAATCGCCCGTGTACGTGAAGCTCACCGTCGTCCCCTCGCGTCCGCCCGCAGCGGAACCCTCGCCCGCGTCGTCCTCGCCCGGTTCCTGTTCGGCGTCCGCGGGCGCTCCGTTCGTTCGGTTGCCATCGCCGTCGGATCGCTCCGCGCTCCGACGAGGATCGCGCTCACCCCCGTCGGCCGCTGTGGGACGGGAGGACTCCTCGTCACCGCTGATCGTGACGTCGTGTGCGCCGTCGATGTCGAAGGCTCCGGGTTCGATGGTGCCGGCGACGTGCGCCGAGACGCGTTTTCCCGTCCTGTCGAGCAGCGTCTCGACGTCTTCGAGTTCGACGAGCTGGCCGTTTCGGATGACGCCCACGCGGTCACAGATCTTCTGGACCTCGCTCAGGATGTGCGAGGAGAAAAAGAAGGTCACGCCCTGCTCTTGCTCCTCGCGGATGAACTCGTAGAAGCGCTCCTGCATCAGCGGATCGAGTCCTGAAGTCGGTTCGTCCATGATGACGAGATCCGGGTCGTGCATGAACGCGAGCACGACCGCGAGCTTGCGCTTGTTCCCAGTCGAATACTCGCCGATCTCGCGGTCCATCGGCGGATCGAACAGCTCCAGTAACTCCTCGCTCCGCGTATCGCCCTTGAGCGACGCCTGGTACCGGAGGAATCGCCGCCCGGTGACGCTCTCGTCGAACCCCATCTCGGCCGGGATGTAGCCGATCGACTGTTTGGCCTCGATCATCGCGCTCCGGTCGGTGACGTCGTGGCCCAACACGGTGGCGCTCCCGCCGCTCGGCGATTGAAACCCCATCAGCGTCCGGATGGTGGTCGACTTGCCCGCGCCGTTGGGACCCAGAAATCCGAACACTTCGCCCTCCCGCACGTCGAGGGTGAGATCTTCGATACCAAGGGTCTCGCCGTAGTATTTCGTCAGTTCGTTCGTCCGGATTGCAACCATATTACTCCCTCACGCCTGCTGTTACACACCACGAATACATGAATCTAACGTCGGTTTCATTTTCGTATTTTCGTGTTCACGGCCACTCGGTAACCAGCCGTCCTACCGCCCACCGACGGAACCGTTAACAACCATCGACAACATAGCTCCAAATTGGTGTTGGATGTGTACACACCTCATGGAACGAGCGAGAAAGAGCAGTCGTCCATTTCCGGGAGTGGACAGGACGGGGTGGAGGGGATGGAGGGCGTGGAGGGCGTTCGACCGTTCGAACACTACGCGTGTGCGGTCGGAAGTCTCGTCATCGCGGTCGTCCTCGGGGCGCTGCTCTACCCGCTGCTGGTGTCGCTCACGTGGTCGCTGGGGATTCTCGCCACGACGGCGATCGTGGCGACGGTCGTCCTCGTCTGGGGACTCGGATGGATCGGCCTCGAACTCCTTTGGGAGTGGCGTGCCGGGCGCTGGCAACGGCCGTAAGCGTCGCGCAGCGAAACCGCCACTCCGGCCTTAGCGACGGCCGCCGATGACTGCGCGGCGGCTGTTGGCTACTCACCAGTGAGGATTTCTGTTTCGATGAACTGTGTCAGCGCCTCGCGGGTCGCGGCCGTACTGTTGCCGGCGATGGTCGCACGCCGCAACATCGCACCGTCGATCGTCGAGGCGAGTAGCGATACCGTCGGCTCGACGTCGACCTCCCGGAAGGTGCCGTCGTCGATGCCGGCCGTGAGAACGTCCGCGAGCGTGTCCTTGATGAGACGATCGGCGCGAGTGAACTGCTCGCGGTAGGCCTCGTTCGAGAGCGCCTGGGAACGCAGTTCGAGCAGCGCGATCTGGAACTCGCGCTGTTCCGCGTCGGGCGATGCCGGCAGGAAGTTGTCGATCAGCGACCGCAGCTGGTCGTCGGGACTGTCGGTCGTATCGATCGCGTCCTCGACGGTGAACTGATCGAGCATGTACGACAGGAACTCGACGAGGATCTCGTCTTTGGTGTCGTAGTGGTAGTACAGCAGCGATTTGCTCTTTTCGAACTCGTCCGCGATCGCCTGGATCGTGAGGTCGGCGTAGCCGTGGTCACAGAGCGCCCGGTAGGTGGCCTCCATGATCGCTGCCTGCGTGCCGGTTCGATCGTCCGCGTCACTGCTCATATAGACTGAATATTCAATCAGAAACAAAAGGCTATCGTTTTCACGACCCCTCGCTGCCGAGCGGGGTTGCACACCACTGGCAGAAGTCGAGGTCGTCGTCATCCACTGGCCGACCACACGATGGACACGCCGTCGGGCCGGCTCCATCGTGGGTACGAACGCGGTGGAAGTAGTTGTTGACGACCGCGAGCTGGTATGCGTCGAGCGCGCTGAGGGTCGTCACCACGAGCAGCGGGAGGAGATCGAGCCAGACAACCTGACCACCGGAGACGAACGCTTCGAGCGCCGACGCCGGCACGAACAGGTAGCTGGTGAGCCCCGCGACCCCGAGCCAGCCGAGCGCCCGTAGCCACCGTCGGAGATACAGGTGACCCGCCCCCGTGGCGAAAACGGCGAGGAGCGCGGCGAGCCACGGACGCTTCTTTGAAAGTGATTGGGCCATACCTGACTATACATTTAGTCAGGTTTCAGTCTTTCGGCTCGGTCGTTGGATTCACGACCCGAGTGTGCATCGCTACCGAACACCGACACAACAGGTTTACATAGACTGACCGTTCAGTTAGTGCAGGAACGATTCGATGGATGCAATCCAGGTAGATGGCCTAACCAAGGAGTTCGACACGGTCACGGCGGTGGACGACCTCTCCTTTACGGTAGAACAAGGCGAGATTTTCGGACTCCTCGGCCCGAACGGCGCGGGAAAGTCGACGTTGATCAACATGTTAGTGACGCTGCTGGGACCGAGCGAGGGGGCCGCGCGGGTCAACGGCCACGACATCACCAAGGAGAGGGGGGACGTGCGCGACAGCCTCGGGATCGTCTTCCAGGAGCCCGCGATCGACGAGGAGCTGACGGGCACAGAGAACCTCGCCTTTCACGGTCGAATGTACGGCAAGCGAACGGCAGAGCGTGAGGAGCGCATCCCCGAGGTGCTCGAACTCGTCGACCTCGCCGACGTGGCGGACAACAAGGTCGCGAGCTACTCCGGCGGAATGCAGCGCCGTTTGGAGATCGGCCGCGGGCTGATGCACGAGCCCGAGGTGCTCTTTCTCGACGAGCCCACCACGGGGTTGGACGCCCGGACCCGTCGAGACACGTGGGAGTACATCCAGCGGCTCAACGAGGAGTCGGGCGTCACGATCATCATCACGACCCACTACATGGACGAGGCCGACTTCCTCTGTGAACGGGTCGCGATCATGGATCAGGGCGATATCGTCGCGATCGATTCGCCCGAGGGACTCAAGGACTCGCTGGGCGGCGACGTCGTCACGCTCGGGCTCAATGGTCCGGCAAACGAGTTCGTCGACCGTCTCGGCGACCGACCGTGGGTGCGCGAGCGCGATCGAACCGACGAGGGGATCGCCATCACGCTCGAACACGGCACCACCCGGATCGTCGACCTCGTCCGACTCGCCGACGAGACGGAAGCGACGATTTCGTCCGTGGATCTCGAGAAGCCGAGCCTCGAGAACGTCTTCCTCGCGCTCACCGGCAGCACGCTGACCGAGCGCGAGGCCGACGAACCGTCGACGGAGTCAGAGTCACGCGAGGAATCGTCGCAGGCCGCGAGGGCGAGTCGATGAAGCTGATCGATCCCCTCGGCATCTACGGGCTCTGGCTCCGCGACGTGAAGCGATTCCTGCGGACGCCCTCCCAGATCATCGGCTCGCTCGTGTTCCCGCTGATGTTCCTCGTGCTCCTCGGCTTCGGGCTCGGTGGCGAGGCGATCCCCGGCCTCCCCGAGGGCGTCGAATACCTCCAGTATCTCGTCCCAGGCATCGTCGGCTTCACGATGCTGTTCGGTGCCTCGATCGCGGGGATCTCGATCCTCTCGGATCAGGACGTCGGGTTCCTGAAGGAGATCCTCGTCGCGCCGGTGAGTCGGACCTCGATAGTTCTAGGTCGGATCGCCGGCGGGTCGACGACGGCGATCGTCCAGGCGGTGCTCATCCTCGCGATCTCGATCCCGCTCGGGTTCGAACTCGCGAGTTGGCTCTCGCTACCGCTCGCAGCGGTCTTCCTCGTGTTGATCGCGGTGACGTTCGTCGGCTTCGGCATCGCGCTCGCGTCGCAGTTCTCCGACAGCGAGGGCTTCTCGCTCATCGTTCAGTTCGTCATCTTCCCGCTGTTCATCCTCTCGGGCGCGATCGTCCCCATCGAGGGGCTGCCCGAACTGATCCAGCCACTCGCGTACATCAACCCGCTGACGTACGGCGTCGACGGGCTCCGGGCGGCACTGGTCGGGACGTCGACGTATCCCCTCGTCGTGAACTTCGGCGCGCTCGTGGCCTCGTCGGTCGTGATGGTCGGTCTCGGTGCGTATCTGTTCGAACGGGTCGAGGCGGTCTGAATCCGAAAAATAAACCATCATTCGAGAGTCGACTCGCACTCCAGCAACGGCGGCACGATGGTGTCGCCGGTGACGAACACACCCGTTCTGGGCACCGATCGCTAACCGTGTCGACGGTCGGGTTGGACGAGCGCGTGCGATGCTGTGCTATCGTTGGTCGGTTCGGGCAGAAACACCGATCAGATGTTGCCGACCCGGATAGTGACCACGCCTCAATCGAACGAAGTTTCAGTAGGGAACACAGTATAATTAGGCATGTCGAATTAGTCGATGACAGACACAGTTGGATGAGTTTTTAGTTATCACTGCTCTTGAGCTGGTCGACCGTCCTCACGTGAGTGAAAAGTCGGCTGCTATCCAGTAGAGAACGCCTGTGCGACGACATTCAGTAGCGAAGTCATTTCACGAGGTGAGCGGCCTCGACCGAGAGACAAGGCGAAGCACAGGGCCACGAGACAGATCCGACAGCACCGATAACAAACCGGGTTGGCAATAGAACCGCAACAGTTCCAACCGATCGTTAACAGAATTTTCAGTATAACCATATCTTTGGCATTTTTACATCGTGATTAGAGATGTCTATCGAAAAATGGCAAATCCCACACGCTGTTTCGGTTCTCTGTTACGCGAGACGTGGCTAGAACTGGTAGGTGCTGTATCGGAATTTATTAGTTGGAATAGATTACTCATCTGAATCCGGGGTGGAGAGCTGTCGGATCGAACGAGCCGTAGTACATCAAAACAGTCATACGGCTTAGCTGTCCCGTGCGGCCCATGGAACAACCCGAGTTCAACATCGAGGGGGAGAGGACGTTTACTGCCGAGCTGCTCGAAGACGACGACAGTGAAACCCTGAAAGGGACACTCACCGACACCGGATACCGCGGTGCTGGGGACGGCGCTTGTCGAGCTAGCTGCGGAGTAGCTCACGCGACTGGACAACAGGACCGAACAGCGTTGCTGAGTGGCTGGAAGCGCCGATTCACGAGGGCTTATTACGGTCGCACCCGGCCGTCGTGTATGCGACGAGCGCGACTACGGACGTCAGGTGGCGTCGTCAGCGGTCGGTACGAGGACGGGATCGTGACCACGCGGGACGCCGAGTACGTCGTCGGCCAAGATGGAGAGCTCACGTACCCCTGTTCGCCATCGGCGCTGTACTGTGTCGGCCGGAACTTCGCCGCAACGCTCGATCAGATGGACTACGAGCGGCCGGACGAACCCGACTTCTTCATCAAACCGCCGGCCTCGCTCGTTGGCCACGACGATCCGATATGGTATCCCGACTGGACGAACGAGCTGACGTACGCGGGTGAGCTCGTCGCCGTCATCGAGGAGGAATGCCACGACGTCGCTGCCGCGGACGTTCCGGACGTGGTCGAGGGCTACACCATCATGAACGACGTCGACGCGCTCGACCAGCAGGGTCGGACCGCCCGAAAGGCGTTCGATACGTCCGGGCCGCTCGGTCCGTGGATCGAGACGGATATCGACCCGCACGGGATCGACATGACGACGACGATCAACGGCGAGCAGCGCCAAGCCGCGAACACCGAACTGATGCTGTTCGATCCACACGAGATCGTCGCGTACCTCTCCCGACGGTTCACCCTCCGCCCTGGCGACGCGATCGCGTTCGGGAGCCCGGCGAACCCGGGCACGATCGAACCGGGCGACCGCATCGAGATCACCTACGAGGGAATCGGGACCCTCAGCAACACGGTGGCCGCATCCGAGACCGACGCGCAACCCTCATAACCATCGGCAGCCGCTGCGGATCGGGCGCTACGCGATCAGTACTCAGCGGAAACCGGAGCTTCGAAATCGTTCTCAGGATGCAGCGCGGAGTGTGGCTTCAGTTGCCGACGTCGGTGGCGCGCTCGACCACGCTCTCGCCGTAGCGGTCGGCGAGGTCGTCGTGCTGGCTGGGGGCGGTTCTCGGAGACGTCCTGAAAGAGGGTGACAGGGGTCATCGCAGCCTGGTAGGTGGCCTCGTCTCACATTCGGTCGGTGGCGATGTCGATCGCGACGTCGTCGATGACGATCGTGGTCGCGCGTTCTATCTCTCGCGATCCTCACGGGTGCCGTGGCACGCATTGAGTCGCGCAACCCACATTCTCGACCGATTTCTCCGTTCCGGGACCAGGCTGGCAGACGAACGCGGCGATGTTCTCGCCGGAGGACGCCCGCCCGATCCCGTCGGCCATGTGGAGTGCGGTCCGCCCCTGCCGGGTGATGATGGTCCGGATTTCCGCGTCCTCTGGGATTTCCGTACCGAACAGCGGGTTGCTGGGGAGCCCCACGAGGTACTCTACGTCTTCCGCTTTCAGCACGTCAGTGATTGACTCGTTGATGATTATTGTGGTACCCACCACTCAAGTGACAGTCACTCAGCCGATAGCGGCTGGCATGAGTTTGTCAGATGATCCCGGTACCCTGTGTGCGCTCCGCCGCTGAAACGCACCAACAGACTCAAATGACCCGATTCCGTTGTCTCCGCCGGAACTGCATGACCGACCGTCCCGAGTTACGACGACTCTGTGTTCACGAATCGATCGGCAACGCGATCCCAAGAGAAGGCTTCGTATCGGCGTTCGACAATTTCCCGATCCCCATCGAACTCGTCAGCGACGACGAAACGTACGACGAGGGCGACGCAGTCGCCTCGTTCGAGCCGCGTCCAGAGTTCCTCGACGCCGGCTGGGTGCACGTGATTCGTGCAGGCTACGATGCGTTCGACACCAACGCGTACGAGACCGCAAGAACTCCCCTGACGAACAGCACGGGCATTCATGGTACCACCGTCGGCGAGATCGCCGTCGGCTACATGCTCTCGCTGGCCCGCATGCTCCACATCTATCGCGATCGACAGAACGACGACGACTGGTACGAGCCGGAGTACAGCCGGCCCTTCACCGTCGAAGACGAGCGCCTGTGCGTCATCGGTCTCGGGACGCTCGGCCAGGGAATCAGCGAGCGTGCGAACGCGCTCGGGATGGACGTCGTCGGCGTCCGTCGCTCCGGGAAATCGATCCCGGGCGTCTCCGAGGTGTACCACCCCGACGATCTCCACGACGCCATTGCGGACGCCCGTTTCGTCGCGGTCGCCGTCCCGCACACCCCGTCGACCGAGGGGATGATCAGCACCGCCGAGTTCGAAGCAATGGGCGACGACGCCTATCTCGTCAACGTCGCCCGTGGGCCGATCGTCGACGAGGACGCACTCATCGACGCGCTCGACTCGGGCACGATCGCCGGTGCGGGGCTGGACGTCTTCGAGACCGAACCCCTCCCCGAGGAGTCGCCGCTGTGGGACTTCGAGGAGGTCATCATCTCGCCGCACCGTGGGTCGGCGACGAACCGCTATCACCTCGACATCGCCGAACTGGTCGCCGAGAACGTCCACCGGTATCAGGACGGCGAGTCGTTGAAGAATCGCGTCGTCTGAGCCGACGGTACTCGATCTGCACACGCTGTTACACTCTTTTCGACGAAAGTCACAGACTGACCGTCGTGCAAGCCGGTTTCGCGACATGGCAGTCCGTCACCGCTCGATGACATCGCTCACTCGTCCGTCGGAAAAGCCCGCGAGAATCACCTTGCCCAGCGCCGTTGTGTGGTGATACACTTCGCGACCGGCGTGAGTATCGAGATTCGTCGCGCGACTGCTGTCGGCTCTGTGGAGAAATATTCCACGTCCCCGTTCTTCGACCAGCAGGTTCGCCATTTCGCCGTACTCCTCGGCCGATCGCCGTATCTCCGATTTCGCCGTTTCGTCGATCCTCCGCCGTCGGCGTGCCCCTACGTCGAGGTTCAGCAGTCGGAGTCCGGTGTCGGACATATCGTTTCGCCTTCGATCACGTACCGCCCCCTCTTCGAGCGTCTTGAGGTGTTTGTAGACGCTGCTTTTGGAGATTTCCAGCCGGTTCGCGATCACGATTGGGCTCGACTGCCGAGTGGAGTGTCCAGTTCTAACAGTAGTACGTGTGTTATAGTAGGGGAACAGGAAACGGTTCACAAAACGTGAACGACAGTTGGAACTGATAACCCATATCGTAGCGAGTCAGAGTAGGTGGGTAGCGAGCACGGTGCTGGCATCGTACGGTCGAAGCAACGAACGTTCGAGAGAAGGCAGTCGCCTGTTGCTACGTTTCCGTCAGCTGTCCTCGTGTTCTCGATCACGATCAGATACGAAAGGATGTGATCGAGTCTGTGAAGCACTCAACACAAGTCCCGGGATTGCTACAAGAGAGCAGGACGTGAAACGACATCGACAGCATCCCACGGACGAGAATTCGTCGTTCGTGTCGGGCGAGGAGATGCTTGACAGGAGATGAAGACGAATGGGTGTAAAGTGGGATGATAGTTTTCCAGGTCGAGAGATTCCCAACACCCCGGAAGACATCACAGCACCCAGACACGACTGTACGTTGCATCGTGGTCGGAAACGTCCGCCAGCGAGCACCACCGAACAGCCGATCACGACAACACGCCGGACTGCATCCCCCTCTCAGTGCTCGCGCTCATCGATGTCGCAAGCGCTAATTACTGGAAGATAGCATCGAGTGATACACCGATGAACGACGACGAGTTTTCGGGGTGCGTCTGAATGGCCGCACTCGAACGCGTTCGCGGATACACCGCGGAGATCGGACCGGCGTGGCTCGCGGGGGCGATCGCCGCCGGCCCGGCGACAATGGCCAGCCTCATCGCCGGCGGGGCGGGCTTCGGCTACACCCTGCTCTGGGTCGCCGTGCTTTCGGCAGTGCTCGGCGCGCTCTCACAGTATCTCGCGATGCGGCTCGGACTGCTGACCGAGGCGGGGATCGTCTCGGTCGTCGAGGACCATCTCGGCGACGGCTGGGCGTGGCTGCTCGTCGCCGACACGGTGCTGGCCGCCGGATTGGCGCAGTTGGTCATCATGAAGACGGTTGCCGGCGTCTCCGCGACGGTCACCGGGATCGACGCCCGGATCTGGGCGGTCGTCTGGGGGCTCGTGCTCGCGATCGGACTCGCCAGTGGCGGCTATCACATCGCCGAACTCGGCGCGAAAGTGCTCGTCTCGCTCGTCGTCCTCGCCTTCGTCGCCTCGCTGTTCGTCGTTCCCATCGATCTCTCGGCGGCGGCTGGCGGGCTCGTGCCACGGATCCCCGCCGGCGTCGACGGTGCGCTCGTCGCCGCAGGGGTTCTCGGCGGCGCGGTCCACATCACGCTCGTGACGATGCAGTCGTACACGATGGCGGCACGCGGCTGGACCCGCGAGGACGCCGGTCTCGCACGTTTCGACGTCATCGTCTCGATGCTGGGTGCGTTCGGCGTCTACAGCCTCGCCATCTTCCTCGTGGCTGCGTCGGTGCTCCACGGGCCGAACGTCGCGGCCGCCGAGCTGACCGCGACCGCAGCCGCACAGGCGCTTGGCCCACTCGTCGGCGATGCTGCGAGCTGGCTGTTCCTGCTCGGGCTCTGGGGTGCAGCCATCTCGACGCTCGGCGCGAACACGGTCGTCCCGCCGTACCTCCTCGCGGACAAGCTGGGGTGGGAGCGCGACGTTGCCGATCCGCGATACCGGGCGGCCGTCGTCGTCGTCGCGCTCGCTGGCATCGCCGGCGTGTTCGTCGGCGGAGAGGTATTTCCGCTGCTCGTCCTGACGCTCGCGTTCGGGCTCGTCGGGACGCCGTTCGCGCTCGCGCTCGTCCTCTACTTGCTCAACGACCGGCAGGCGGTCCCGGAGACGAACTCGACGGCCGCCAACGTCGGCGGCGTGGTGCTCATCGGCGTGACCGCCGTCACGGCCGGTTCGTTCCTCCAAGGGCAGATCGCGAGCGGGCTGACGCCGGTCACGCTGTTCGTCCTCATCTTCGCCGCCGTTCTCGGGATCGCGACGTTGCTGTTGCTCGCGCTGTTCGTCCGCGAACGACTCGACAGCGCCAGCACAACCGTCGAATCGGCAGGCTGAGATGACTGATCTTCCGTTTCCACTCGCCGGAACGACGCTCGTGACTGGCCCATCGAACGTAGGCAAGACACGCCTGACTGCCCGTGCGCTCGACGCGTGGACCGACGAGCACGGAACGGACGGAGTCGTGGTTCTCGATTTCGCCCCCGAAGTTCGACGGGACGGCCGGCTGCTCGGTGGGTTCTTAACCCGGTTCACCGACGTGCCGGACGACGTTTGGAACGAGCGCCTCGACGCCCACGCGCCACGGACGTCCGGCGCGACGGTTTCCGAAGCGCTCGATCTCGCGGCGGCAAACGCCCGACAGTCGAAACGGATGGTCGAGTCGGCTCCCGCCGATCCGCGTGCGGTCTTCGTCAACGACGCCACTATCCCGTTTCAAGCTGATCTCCTCGATCCCGCGGTGCTGTCGACGTACTGTGATGGGGCGGAAGTGGCGGTTTGCAACGCCTTCGAGGGCGACGAACTCGGTGTCGACGACGACATCTCCCGCAACGAGCGGACCGCTCTCGACGCGCTGCGGTCGTGGGCGGATCGGGTCGTCGAGCTCTGATCGGCGGACGACATTGCGTCGTACTGTGTCGACAGGTCCGCAGTGCTGTTGCTGCTCGATCCCTCGCTGCGCCCCGAACCTTCCTTCGGATCGGGTCGCGTCGTTCGCCACCACAGTAGTATTCGATGATTATATTACCTGTGAATCCCACCGTTCAACCAATGCGCTTCAGCGACCACCTCGTCGAGACCGAGGCGGAGCTCTGGACGGCACAGAGGAACCATTCGTTCGTCCGTGAGCTGGCCGACGGAACGCTCGACGAAGCGGCGTTTCGCACGTGGCTCGAACAGGACTACCGGTATCTCCTCGACTACGCGCGCACGTTCGCCGTGCTCGGGACGAAGGCGCGCGAGGAGGCGACGATGGCCCACTGCTTCGACGTCGCGGGAACGATCGTCGCCGAGGAGATGGAGCTCCATCGGGAGTTCGCGGCCGAGTACGGGCTCACTCCCGACGATCTCGCCGCCGTCGAGAAGGCACCGACCTGCGTCGCCTACACGAACTACTTGCTGCGAACCGCCCGCGAGCGCCCGCTCGGGGTCGGTGCGGCCGCCATCTATCCCTGCGGACAGGGGTATCTCGACATCGCCGAGCACATGGCCGAACTGGCCGACGGCGAGCACCGCTACACCCCGTTCATCACGAAGTACACGAGCGATGCGTTCCGCGAATCGGTGGCCTGGATGCGCGAACTGGTGGATCGGTGTGCCGAGAACGACCCCTCACTCCACGAGGAGATGGAGACGGCGTTTCGCCGGAGCACACAGTTAGAACACGCCTTCTGGGAGATGGCCTACACCGAAGAGTCGTGGCCGCACACGCGCCAGAGTCGAGAAGACACCTGATCGCCGGGGGCTACGCCCAGCCGGATACGACGGCGCGCTACCGATGGCGAGACCGGACAGCGAGAGACAACCGACACAGAAGTGTTCGTTCGTCTTCCGATGGTACACCCACCCGTTCCGCGGTACTCGGCTGTGAGCACGAACGGATAGGTGGGTTGAATTTCTACGGTCCAAACACTTTGGTAGAAACGGTACAGATGACGTCCGCAATGAAACGAAGCGATGACAAGTAAATCGAATATAAGTGGTTAAATGTCGACGATGGACGAGATTCCCTATTGCAATGACACGAGCCACAGGAGTATGCAGAAGCGTAACAGAGACCCGAAATCGAATCTGTCTCAGATCTCGTTCATGCACTCGACACGAATGTAGTGTAATTACTTCTGTTTCGATCCGTCAATCAGAGAAGAGTTGATCCGACTAACCAGCATCTTCGTTGAGATACCACCTACCACCACTAATCTGATATGTAGAGTAGTGGTCCCGCACACATGCGCTGGGGAGTACCCAGAAAGGGCCCGTTCGACGGAGCCAGCGCTCTAACAAGAGTCTAAGAGGTCCGAAAAGCCTAGGCCGGGATTTGAACCCGGGGTCTCGTCCTTACCAAGGACGCGCTTTACCGCTAAGCTACCCAGGCAGGCACCTGTGAGTACCGCCGACCCGTGTTTATCCGTTTCGATTCACGAGTCGGGTGCAGAGGGGCGGACACCCTCGCCGGACACGGCGGGTGCGGCCGAGAACGTCCGGAGTGACTCGCGTACCGACGGCCCGAACACCGTCTCCGGGGTCGGCAGTCCATCGTCCGTCCTCGCGAGGGCGGCGACGAACTCGCGACACTCGGTCGAGGGGGGTGCGCCGACGGCCGTCGTGCCCGCGACCGCGGCGAGTTCGAACACGTCGGCTTCGAGACTGGTGTCGAGCGCTGTTTCAGCCGTCGATCGGCGGCGCGTCTGATCGCGGCCGAAGCTCCGCACCGTCTCGACGGCGGTCCCGGCGGCCTCGGTCCGTGCGAGCAGATGGAACCCACGAGCAACCAGCACGTCCGCCACGAGCACGTCGACGTTGGCTCCCGTCTCGATGTCGGGATCGAAGGTGGTGTCGGCACCGCCGCCGACAGCACCCTCCCACGGGGGATCGGTGGCGAGTTCGCGCGTCAGTCGCAGCCCCTCGTAGATGAGTTGGGTCCCGGCGGCGCGTTCGGCGACGGTATCGAACGCGACCGATTCGTCGATCGCGCGCGCACACGCGACCGCGAGGACGCCGGGCGTCATCGACCCGTCGTCGAGCACGGTCCCGACGGCGTCGCCGAACCGCTCGGGACCGACGTCGCGGACGGCCTCCCGCGCGGCACGTCGGACTTGGGAGGCTTCCTCCATCAGCCGAAAATAGCCGCGGGGAGGGCAAAGGCCTTTGGAAAGCGTACCCAGCGTCGGTCATGATCGAGACGACCATCGGGGCAGACATCACGTCCATCACCCTCGATCGGCCCCACCGACGCAACGCGCTGACGCCGGACGGACTCGATGCGCTCCAGGCCGCCGTCGAGGAGTGCGAGACGTCGGTCATCTGTCTCCACGGCGCGGGGCCCGCGTTCTGTGCCGGCGCAGATCTCGACGTCGTCGCCGACCTCGGCCGCGAAGAGGCTGCCGCGTTCGCCGAGCAAGGCCAGCGGGTCGCGAGAGCCATCGCGGAGTCGCCAGCGGTCGTGATCGCGGCGATCGACGGCGCGGCGCGCGGCGGCGGGGTTGAACTCGCACTCGCCTGCGATCTCCGGGTCGCCACCCCGGCGGCGACGTTCGCCGAGACGGGGGTGCGACTCGGGCTGTTCGGCGCGTGGGGCGGCACGGTTCGACTCCCACGGGTCGTCGGCGAAGGCAACGCGATGGATCTCGCGCTCTCGGGACGGACCGTCGACGCCGAGACGGCGCTCAGAATGGGGCTGGTTTCGCGGGTCACCGACGACCCGACCGAAGTCGCTCGTGAAGTGGCAGCGAACGATCCTGCGGCGCTCGAACGGCTGCAACCGCTGCTACGGGATCGAGGAACCGCCGCCGCCCGCGAACGCGCCGAACGCGAGGCGTTCGCGGATCTCGTCACGCGGAATGCCGACGCGCTTCGGGATCGCTGAGAGTCCTCAACCCGTTGGCTGGCCGTGACATTTCAGACCACCACAAGAGCCATCCGGAGCACGGATCACCCCCGTTCATGGACGGGTTCCGAGCCGCCGTGAACGGCTACTTCGATGTCGAAGACCAACTGACACGGTATCTCCAGCAGCGGGCGGCTGAGGGGTTTA
Organism: Halococcus salifodinae DSM 8989; assembly: GCF_000336935.1. NCBI lineage: Archaea > Methanobacteriati > Methanobacteriota > Halobacteria > Halobacteriales > Halococcaceae > Halococcus > Halococcus salifodinae. The sequence continues at coordinate 188,896 of NZ_AOME01000013.1, forward strand.
CGGCCGAACGCGAGGCGAAGCGCGCCATCGACTCGTGGCGCGAGTTCGAGGCACGCCGCGAACGGGTTCGGGAGGGGTTTCTCTCGGGGATCGGCGGACTCCCCGACCGGCCGGACGATCTCGTGGTCGAGACGACGGGCGTCCTGACTCGGGACGGATACACCATCGAGTTACTCACCTTCGAGAGCCATCCGGACTTCCACGTCACGGCGAACTGTTACGTGCCAGAGGGCGACGGTCCACATCCGGGAGTGCTCTTCCTCTGTGGCCACATCGATGCGGCGAAGGCCGACCCGCTCAACCAGCGAGCGTGCATCGAGCTTGCACGGAACGGGTTCGTCGTTCTCGCCGTCGATCCGGTCTGCCAAGGTGAGCGCACGCAGTACCGCGACGCCGAGACGGACGATCCGCTGGTCGGCAGCGCCGGCGGCGCGTTCGCACACTGCTATGCCGGCCAGCAGTGTTTCTACGCCGGAGCGAACCTCGCGCGGTACATGATCCACGACGCTCGCTGCGCGCTGGATTACTTGGAGAGACGACCGGACGTCGACGACGACTGCATCGGGGTCACTGGCACCTCCGGTGGCGGTGTCCAGACGGCGTATCTCGCTCTCGTCGACGACCGGATCGACGCCGCCGCGCCGTGCTGTTCGATCACCGAACGCGAGGAATGGCTCCGGACGGGCAAACGCATCGACGCCGAGCAACTGATCCACGGCGCGATCCCGCTCGGTATCAACTACGACGACTTCGTGACGGCGATGGCACCACGACCCGTCTGCATCGGCGCAGCGGCGTCGGACGAATACTTCCCGATCGAAGGAGTCTACGAGACGGTTGAACGGGCACAGCGCGTCTACGACCTGTACGACGCCCAGGAGAGGGTCGATCTCGTCGTCGCCGACGAGACGCACTGTTCGGTCTACGAACTCGGCGACGGGATCTTCGAGTGGTTCTGTGACACCCTCGGTGACACCGAGTACGTCCCGCACGACGAGCTATCGATCGTCGACGCGGCCGACCTCCAATGTACTCCCGAAGGAAGCGTCGGAGCAGCGTACCCCGACGAACGGACCATCAACGACCTGCTCCACGAGTACGTGGCGGAGCAGTACCCCAGCGCGGGGACATCGCCGGCTGTCGACGATCGCGAGGTGGACGCGGCACGGCTCCGACAAACGCTCGTCGAGCGGCTTGATCTCGATAGGAAGGCACCCGATCCGTACCCACGATACGTTCGGGAAAGCGAAGCAGCGGGACTGAACGTCGAGCACGTCTGGTTCAAGATCGAGCGAGAGCCCGACATCGTCTGTACAGGTGTTCTCGTCACGGATCGCGACGTATCCGCTCGCTCGCCCGCCGTGGTGTGCTCCGAGCGAGGAACCGAGGCGTTGCCCGAACGAAGCGACGACATCGCGTCGTTGGCCGCCGAGTACGGAACGGTGTTCGTGTTCGATCCGCGCGGCGTCGGGGCAGTGCGGAACCGATCTATCCCGATCCCCACGTGGGTCGACGACTACTACGGGATCTATGGCACCGAGTTCAAACTCGCGTACGACGCGCTGCTGCTCGGCGAGTCGCTGTTCGGGATGCGCGTCTACGACGTGCTGCGGGCGGTCGAGTTCCTCGTCGAGGAAACCGGGTGCGGGGAGGTCTCGCTTGTCGGCGAAGAAGTCGGCGCGTACCACGCGCTGTACGCCGCAGCCGTCGACGAGCGCGTCGGAACGGTCGATCTTCGGGGGCTCGGGCCGAGCTTCCACGACATGGCGACGAGCCGGGAGTACTCCTACGATCCGCGTCTCACCGTGTTCGACGTCATCAGGGACTGTGACGTTCCACACCTCCTTGCAGCACTCGACGATCGGAATCTCCAGGTCGAGCGGTCGGCCGAGCGATAGCTCCCAGAAACCGCACGGAGAGTCGCGATCAACGTAACGTCTCCGCACCCACCACAAGAACAATCCTGGACACGGACTACGCCAGATCATGGACGACCAGGTTGCAGCGGTCCTCGACGACAGGTTCCCGGGGCGCGAAGTCGACGAGGTGAGGCCTCCGGGGCCATCGTGGAACGGGAAGAATCACACGGTCAGGGTCGATTTCGACGACGGGACAACGATCTACCTGAAAGTGGCCGTCGACGGCGACGCGACCCGCGTGGCCCGCGAGCGTGCGGCCATCGCCTACGTCGGTGCGAACAGTTCGATTCCCGTGCCAAGAGTGGTGGCGAGCGCGACCGACGATCCAGGGCCGTATCTCGCGACCGCACCGATCGACGGGCAGGATTTTCTGGAACTCTGGAGCGACGCGGAAACCGCCGAACGGGCGTCGCTGGCCCGCGAGGTCGGCGAATCTCTCGCGCGAATCCACGCCGAGCGGTTCGATCGACACGGGCACATCACCGGCGGGGACGCGGACGGTCTCGACCTCGATACGAAACCGTGGACGGATGTCCTCCTCGACAAAATCGGCGAGAAGCGCGAAATCGCCCCGTCGGAACGGTTCGATCACCACTTCGAGGAGGTCGTCGTAGCGGTCGAGGCGAACCGCGATCTGCTCGACGACACACCGGCCGCTCTGCTTCACGGCGATACCGCCAAGCCGAACTGTTTTCACACCGACAGCGGCGTGGGATTTCTCGACTGGGAGATCGCCCATGTCGGCGATCCAGCTCGGGACATCGTCCGTACCCGTGGCTATCTCGATACGCTCCGTAGCGACGGTCCCGAAGAGATCGTGACCGCGTTCCACGACGGCTACCGCGACCGCGCCGGCCGGTTTCCGGCGGGGTTCGCGGAACGCCGACCGATCTACGAGGCCGTCCGGTTCCTCGGCAACTCCGGGTTCTACGATCGTCTCGTCGAGTTCACTGGCGAGTCACCCGAGGAGATCGCGGCCTGGATCGAGGACGGAATGCGTTGCCGGCTGGCCGCGATAGCGTAGTGCTGCTCTCCCGCTAGTCGCACTTCGCGACGCTCCCCTCGACGAGTTATGTGCGGATTTTCTCCCTCAGCAGTGGTGGCAGCGTCGCCATCACGTATGCAGTGATTGTACCGAAACCGACCAGAACTCCCAGCCCCGGCAACCCTGGACCGGGCGACGGCGGTTGGACAGTCGTATTCTGGATCGTTGGGACGTCACTCGGCATGCCGAACTGACTCTCGATACGCTGGCTGGCGGTACAATCAGCGCCGTAGCCGACGTTTTGGGTCCGAACCGCTCTGACGTCGTCGGGACCCGCGTCGGGGATTCGGAGACAGCTATCCGCGAGCAGGGAGTTCGAGCGCTCGGTGGACCCACGGACGGCTGGCGCGCCCGTCATCGATCCTCCGATCTCGATGTGGTCCATCCGTACAGCCTGCGAGCCCGGGGGTGCCGAATACGGGCCCGCTCCCGGTGGGTCGATCACGATCGCTGGCGTGCCGTCGAGGTGGTTCGTCAGCCGACAGCGCCGCATCCGCCCCGCGCCGGCGCTCCCGCGATAGACGATCAGTCCCGGACACTTCTGCATCGCGTACGCCCGAACGTCCAGGTTTCTGAGGCGTGTTCCCGACTTGTCCAATCCACCGGTCTCCAATCGCACGGCGCTCACGCCCTGTACCTCGCCGATTGTGAATTCGCCAGGATGGCTTTCGGGCCACTGCCGCGCATCGAGGACGATCGTGGCCCCATCACAGAACGATTCCGCACCGCTGATCCGAACGGCCGTGTTGTTGTTGTTGACGAACCGGCCCCCGATCACCTGAACGGCTCCTCTCGTTCGGGTGGCGTAGAGCGCGTTCTCCCACCCGTGAAGCACGGGGTCAACGAACTGCACCACGCCCTCGTTCGCACGGCCGACGAACACGCCGACGATACCGCCAGCGACGTGATTCGGGGGCGGGTCGGACCCCACCCAGGCGTGCGACCCGGCGTTGGTGCCGCCGCGTGCGTGCAGATCGTCGATCCGGATGCTCGCCGTTCGGTTCTCTGCAACGGGGCGCAGCAGCGCGCCCTGGTCGTCGGCGACGGCTTCGGCCGTGCCGCGGTAGGTGAGATCGCGAACACCGATGTGGCCGTCGGTACCCAGAAGGACCGAGACGGCGGCCCGTCCGGCACGCTGATCGAACGTGAACCCCTCGAACAGCCCGCGCGAGAGGCCATGGATCTTCACCTCACAGCGGAGGCCGGAATCGAGTCGAAACGTGGCTCGGGGGCCGACGATACCGAAGGCTCCCTCTGGCGAGATGCTGAACCCATCCGAGAGGCGGTAGGTTCCGGGCGGGAAATCGAGGAGCACGCCGTCGAGATCGCCGGCAGCGTCTGCTCGTTCCAGCGCCTCGTCGATCGGATCGTTCGATCCGATGCCGAGATACCCGACCGCGTTCACGACGTGATCGAACGACGGCGATCCCGATCGCTGTGCGACGCTTCGCTCGATCTGCGCGAGGGCACGGTATGCGGTCCGTGACGGCCGCCCCGGCGTTTCGAACTGTTCGTTGTCGGGAGCCGTCTTTCGAGTCCGTTCCGTCGCGACGGTGACAGCATCGTTCGGCGTTGCGGCCCCTGTGCTCGCGAGTGCTCCGCCAGTACCGATACCGACGCTGGCGCGGAGAAGCGCACGTCTGGTGGTCGAGACGTTCGGTTTCGTCGATCGATCACTCACGGAACAGCTCTCCCGTCGTCGATACGTGCGCTACTGTGCTCCCGTGCGATCACGACTGTCACACCTCCGGGACACCAAGAACGGAAAGTGAGACGATATCCAGGGTTCCGAGCGCGTACAACGCTACGACGGAAACGAACCAGGCGACGAATCCGAGCACGGCGGCGGTCGGCCAACTGCTGGAGTACTGCAAAACGATAACGACGATCCAGATGACGAGTGCCGTCACGGGGCCGACGACCGGAACGCGGCCGGCGTAGAAGCTGATGGCAGCCCACACGACGGCCCCGACTGCTGCGGTGAGCAACGCACTCTCGGGGCGTACCGTGTCATCGACGACGAATCGCACGCCGGTGAAGATCACGAGACCGCCGACCAGCAGGCTCACCGCGAGTATGACGAATGTATCGAGGATCGCCATTCATCATCCCGATCGTGATCGGTGAAGTTATCTTTTTGTCCCTGTCGAGTGACAGAACTCGGCGAGCAGGTTCGAAGAGGGACGAACAGCAACCGACCACGGACTCGATTCGCAGCGAGTGCTATCGATCGTCGGGGTGAAGGGGGCGCGGCTCCGGAATCATCGTGTCAGCCGAGCGGTTCGGGTGCGGGCGGCATCTGACGTTTGTGCTCGCTCCGAGCGACGAGACCTTCGACCCGCTCGACGGCCGCTTCGTCGATTGCGAGTTCGCGGACGGTCGCGGACTTCGAGAGCGGCCCATCAATGTGGAGCGCGAGCACGGCGTCGAGAACGTCGTAGCTCAGACCCATCTCCTCCTCGTCGGTCTGGCCGACCCACATCCCTGCTGTCGGCGTCTTCGCCACGAGATCGTCTGGAACGCCGAGGTGGCGCGCGAGCTGGCGAACCTGCACTTTGTAGAGGTTGCCGATCGGGTTGCAGTCGACGGCCTGATCGCCGTACTTCGTGAAGTAGCCCGCGAGCGCCTCGCTTCGGTTGCCCGTCCCGAGCACGATCCGGTTTTCGAGGTTGGCGGCGAAGTAGTTGAAGATCGCGCGGGTGCGGACGCGGACGTTGCCGACAGCCGTCGTGAGCGCCGCGGAGTCCGAGTCGGTGTCGAGATCGGCCGGGAACGCCTCGCGGAACGACTCGACGACCGGTTCGATTGCGATCACGTCGTACGCAATGTCGAGATCGTCGGCGACCCGCTCGGCATCGCTCATGTTCGCGTCGTCGTTGACCTCGCTCGGCATCACGAGGCCGTGGAGGCCATCAGTACCGAGCGCCTCCACGGCCAGATACGCCGTCAGGGTGCTGTCGATCCCGCCGGAGAGCCCGAGCACCGCACCGTCTGCCCCAGCGTCGTCGACCGTTTCACGGACGAACTGGAGGATGTGCTCGCGGCGCGCATCGAGTTCGTTCTCCGAGAGGGTGAGATCGAGCGGTACGTCGGCCTCGGCGACCGCCTCTGCGTCTGGCATTGCCGGCTGTAGGCGGTCGGCTCACTAATACCTGCCACTCAGGCCGAGAAACTGGCCGTTCGGTCGCTTTGGTCACCGAGGCCGCTCGCTGAAAGCCGAGTGGCGCTGCTCAGGCGAGCCGATCGAAGAGTTCGCGGCGCTCCTCGACGATCCGTTCGATCCGGTTCTTGTACGCATCGAGATCATCGGGGTCACGCTCTTTTTCCTGACTCATGATGGGATGGTGGTAGTAGTGGTCCAACGCATGATTAATGCTCCGGCAGTCGCGATGCGTCGATATCGCCGGTTTCGAACCAGTCCGCAAGTTCGTCCACATCGAACATCCCGGCCCGCCGCACGACGCGTTCGACAAGTTCGTCGCCGGGAGGTGGCGCGATGCCGTTCTCCCGGAGATAGTTCTCCGTCACGGCCCACGCAGTCCGCTTGTTCGCGTCTTCGAAGACGTGGACGCTCTCGATTTTCCAGAGCAGCGTCGCTGCCCGGTGGTACGGATCGTCGTGCTCGGCAGCAGGTTCGAGCACTTCGCGGCGGAGCGTGCGCTTCGGGGCCGCCGTCATCGTTCACGGACATTTGAGGTCGTATATCTCCTCGATCCTGTCGTGGGCGGCGATGATTTCGGCTGGGGTCGGGAGATCGTCGGTCATCGGTCGAGCGGTGTCGGCTGAGTGATGTCGGCTCCGTTACGGTTCGTTCGTGTTGTGTGATAAATCTACGGGGTGGCGATCGTGAACAACAACAGGTTGTGGACGCCAGGCCCGAGCCCGACGGCCGCAACCGCGCCGAGCAGGAGGTATCCTTCGGCGGGCTCGTCGCGGACGTACCCGGAAAAAAGGACGACGACGACCGCCGCGAGCACGAGCTTGACGAGGATGAATAGCCAGACCGTGCCGAGAACCGGTGCCGTCGGGAGGTCGGCGGCGAACGTGATGATCGCGCGCGAGATCGGCGACTGTTCGCCGAATCCCAGAACGTCGATTCCGACCGCGGTCGAGACGCCGTCGAGCGTGTGGCCGAACACCGCGAGCGCGCCGACGCCGCCGGTGATCCGTGTCTCGGGGGCAACGCGCTGCAGGCCGCTCCAGACGACGGCCGCCAGCACCACGGCGACGATGAGCCCGACCGCCGGCCACGCCACCGTGAGTCCTCGGCGCGTCTCCACGCCGAACGCGAACGCCCACCCCACGGCCGCGATCGCGACCGCGCTCCCCACGAGCGCGACGATCCCCGGGACCGACGGCAGTCGCCACCGATCCGCAGAGAGTCCGGTCGCCGCTGTGGCCGCCCACACCGCACCCGCGAGCACTGCGATCGAGACGTAGACCGCCGGCGAGCTGAAAAACGGGGCCACGCTTTCCGGCACCGCCTCGACCTGATAGAGCACGTAGCAGCTCGACCCGGCGACCATCCACGGTGCGAACGCGACCACCACCCGCTCGGTGACCCGCGGGGCGATCCGCCGGAGTGCGACGACGACACCCGCGATCCCGATCGCCAGCACGAGGAGGACGACGGGCGACGGGAGCGTCGTTCCTTCCGGAAGAACCTGCACGGGAACCATGCCCGACGACGCGGCCGGCGGCGGCGAAAGGGTTCCGGTCGGCGGATACGCGATCTTTTGACCGTGGCTCCGTTCGCCCCGATATGGACCGCACCGCATTCGCCGCGACGATCGATCACACCATCCTGGGGCCCGAGACGACGCCGCGCGACGTCGAGCGAGTCGTGACCGAGGCCGACGAGTACGGCATGAACGCCTGCGTGCCGCCGTGTTACCTCGACATCGCGAGCGAGACTGCACCCGAGGTGACCGTGGCCACCGTGATCGGGTTCCCCCACGGCCAGCACGCCCCGGAAACGAAGCGTGCGGAGGCGGTTCGGGCGTGGGAGGACGGTGCGGACGAACTCGACGTGGTGATAAACGTCGGTCGGCTCCGTGCGGGCGAGGACGAGGCCGTCACGGCGGAGCTCGCCGAGGTGGTGGCTGCGGTGCCGCTCCCGGTGAAGGTCATCATCGAAGCCCCCCTGCTGAGCGACGACGAGAAGCGCCGTGCGTGTGGCTGTGCGGTCGACGCCGATGCCGACTTCGTGAAGACCGCTACCGGGTTCGCGGAGGGGGGTGCGACGGTTGCCGATGTCGAGCTCATGAGCGAGTTCCTCCCAGTCAAGGCCAGCGGCGGCGTCGGCAGCTACGAGGAGGCGAAAGCGATGCTCGAAGCGGGCGCGGAGCGGATCGGTGCGTCGAGCGGCGTGACGCTCGTCGAGGAGTTCGAGAGCGGCGAGTGAGACCAGGCCGTCACAGCGCCACCCGGGACGATCGCGGACCCGCGATTCCAACGACGACCGAAATCGGTTGAAGTCGATCGGTCTTCAAAAGCGGAACTGATTGCTGATCTTCCTCGCTATTAAGTACGTGTGGCTGTGGGTCTTCGATACGGGAAATCGAATCGATGTCGAAGGGAGAAACGGTCACCGTCGCGGAGGTGCTCGATCGCATCCCGATCGGCGCGTTCCACCGCCGGCTGCTCGCGATCTGTGGCAGCGCGTGGGCGCTCGACGGGATGGAAGTCATCATCATCAGCTTCACCCTTCCTGTACTGATCGAGGCGTGGACGCTCTCGGGGCTCTCGGCCGGGTTGCTCGGCTCGGCGAGCCTGATGGGGATGGTGCTTGGCAACTGGGGGTGGGGCTGGTACGCCGATCGGTACGGTCGCCAGGTCGCCTTCCAGTGGACGGTGCTTCTCTACGGCGTCTTTACCGGGCTGACCGCGCTCGCGGTCGGCTTTTACTCGGGGTTCGCGCTGCGCTTTCTGACCGGCATGGGCCTCGGCGGCGCGCTCGCAGTCGACACCTCCTATCTCTCCGAGCATCTCCCGACCGACCGCCGGGGCCGGTATCTCGTCTACCTCGACGCGTTCTGGCCGGTGGGCTACGTGCTCGCGGTGGTGCTCGCGTGGGTCTTCCTCGCCGCGCTCCCTTCAGGAGGGATGATCGCGGTGCCGGTCGTGGGTGCGGTGGCGGGCTGGCGGCTGCTGTTCGCGGCCGCCGCGTTCCCCGCCTTGCTGGTGTTCGTGATCCGCTCACAGCTCCGTGAGACGCCCTACTACCTCGCGCGCACCGGCGATGTCGAGGGCGCGAACGAGCGCCTCGCGGCCATCGCCGAGGAGAACGGCGAGGAGCACGCCCCACCCGACGTCGAGGGGGTCGAATCGACCGCCGCTGCGAGTGTCTCACGGCTGTTTGCGCCGGACATCCGCCGACAGACCCTGATGATCGCGGCGGCGTGGTTCGCGATCAACTTCGGCTACTACGGCGTGTTCATCTGGCTGCCACAGACTGTGGGCGCGGCGGGTGTGGTCGGCAACGTCTACGGCTACTTCCTGCTCGTCGGCCTCGTCCAGTTCCCGGGCTACTTCAGCGCGGCCTATCTCGTCGAGAAAATCGGTCGAAAGCCAACCCTCGGCAGCTATCTCGTGCTCTCGGGCGTGTTCACCTTCGTTTTCGCGACGGCGATGCCCGGCGTCTCGCTGTTCGGTCTCGGCCTCTCCGGATTCTGGCCCTTCTTCGGCGGGCTGCTCGCGGCGAGTTTCTTCTCGCTCGGGGCGTGGGGCGCGATCTACGCCTACACGCCCGAGCTGTTCCCGACCGAGGCGCGCGCGACCGGCAACGGCTTTGCGGGCGGGGTCGGCAAGATCGCGGCCGTCATCGGCCCGATCCTCGCGGACGCGCTGGTCGAGGTCGGCTATCTCGCTGCGCTCGTCCCGCTCGCGATCGCGTTCGCTGCCGGCGGAGTCGTAGTGCTGGCGTTCGGCCGCGAGACGAGGGGCGAGCCGCTGCGGTAGAGAGGCCGTCACGGTCCGGCGATCACGTTCGCTGATCGACCGAACGCTTCATTGTCGGTGAGAGGGCTCGTGCTGGCATGAATCCGGACGAGCCGGACCGAACGGCCCCCACACCGAACCGGACGGACACCCCGGAGCCGATCGTTCGACCGTTCGGCTACGTGGCTGATGAACCGATCGTCCGTCGGATCGGCGATCGGGACCTGTTCCTCGGGAACTGGTTCGCCGCCGCTCCCGAGCGCCACGACCACGCGTTTGCGCACGTCCTCTCGGCCACCAGTGAGGAGCGACCGCTGACGACCCATCACCACCCGCTCGACGATGGGCCAGGCAACGATTGGCCGGCGTTCGAGGCCGCGGTGGATACGGCGCGAGCGCTCTACCGACGTGACGGCTCGGTGCTGATCCACTGCAAGGCCGGGATCTCGCGGAGCAGCGTGCTGGTGGCGACGACGCTCGCCGCCGAGGAGGATCGTCGGCTCGATGACGCGTTCGCCATCGTCCACGAGGCTCGCCCGCACGCCGTTTCCCATCCGGCGCTTCACGAGTCGGCGGTGATCTACCTCGCCGCCAGGCGATAGTCGGCCTCATCCGAAAGACGACGTGAGACCCGCTCCGGGAGGACGAGTCGTCGCGCTTTTTGCTGCGCACGCCCGAGGACCGACGACAGCGGATGGCCAGTTATCACCTCGAAACCTACGGTTGCACCGCAAACCGCGGGGAGAGCCGCGCGATCGAGCGCCGGCTCCGCGACGGCGGCCATCACCCAGTCGACGGCCCCAAAGCGGCCGACGTGGCCATCCTCAACACCTGCACCGTGGTCGAGACCACCGAGACGAACATGCTCAGTCGGGCGCGCGAGCTCGAAAGCGAGACCGCGGATCTCGTCGTCACCGGCTGCATGGCGCTCGCCCAGGGCGAGGAGTTCGCCGACCTCGACGCCACGGTCTGTGGCTGGGACGAAGTCCCCGAGGTCGTGCTGAATGGCGAGTGTCCGACGGCGACCCCCGGCACGGAGCCGATCCTCGACGGGAAGGTCGGCATCCTCCCGATCGCGCGGGGCTGCATGAGCGACTGTTCGTACTGCATCACCAAGCACGCGACCGGCAAGATCGACTCGCCACCCGTCGAAGAAAACGTCGAGAAAGCCCGCGCGCTGGTCCACGCCGGCGCGAAGGAAATTCGCGTTACTGGCCAGGACACCGGCGTGTACGGCTGGGACGACGGCGAACGGAAGCTCCACGAGCTCCTCGATCGGATCTGTGCCATCGACGGCGACTTTCGGGTGCGTGTGGGGATGGCGAACCCGAAGGGAGTACATGGAATCCGCGAGGAACTCGCCGACGTCTTTGCGGCAAACGAGAAGCTCTACAACTTCCTCCACGCACCGGTCCAGAGCGGAAGCGACGACGTACTCGGAGAGATGCGCCGCCAGCACCAGGTGCGCGAGTTCCGCGAGGTGGTCGAGACCTTCGACGACCGCCTCGATCACTGGACGCTCGCGACCGACTTCATCACGGGCTTCCCGACCGAGACCGACGCGGACCACGAGGAGTCGATGGATCTCCTCCGCGAGACTCAGCCCGAGCGAATCAACGTCACGCGCTTTTCGAAGCGGCCTGGCACCGACGCCGCCGAGATGAAGGGCCTCGGCGGCACCAAAAAGAAGGAGCGGTCGTCGGCGATGACCGACCTGAAGATGGACGTTGTGGGCGCGGCCTACGAGTCGATGGTCGGCGAGCGCCACGAGGTGCTGGTCGTCGAACCCGGCACCGGCGAGTCGGTCAAGTGCTACGACGAAGCCTACCGCCAGGTCATCATCCAGAACGCACCCGAACACGGCGTCGCGCCTGGTGATCTCCTCACCGTCGAGATCACGGGGCAGAACACGGTGTACGCGTTCGGCGAACCGGTCTGAGGAAGACCGACATCGTCCGTAGAGTTATTCCGTTCCGGTTCGTCGATTGTGGCTGTATGGCACACACCGAACGCGAGTACACCGTCGATCACCGACTGAGCGATCGCGACGAGAACATCCACAGCGCGTGGGACAACGGCCTCGATCCCGCGCTGACCGTCGAGCCTGGCGAGGTCGTCCGGTTCGAGTGCCGCGACGCGGTCGACGGCCAGGTCGACGTCGAAACCACCGTCGCGGACGTCCCGGACGTGAGCTTCGATCCCGTCCACCCGCTCACGGGACCAGTAGCAATCGAGGGCGCGGAACCGGGCGATGTCCTCGAAGTCGAACTGCTCGACTGCCAGCACAAGGGCTGGGGGTACAACGTCTTCTTCCCTGGCGAGATGGGGCTCGGACTGCTGCCCGACGACTTCGAGGAGCCAGGCCTCCACATCTGGGATCTGGAGGGGGACGTCGGCCAGTTCGTGAACGGCATCGAGGTCCCGCTCGACCCGTTCCCGGGCACCATCGGAGTCGCACCAGGCGAGGACGGCGAACACGACACGCTCCCGCCGCGCGATGTCGGCGGGAACATGGACGTCAAACATCTCACCGAAGGCTCGACGCTGTACTTGCCCGTGGAAGTCGAGGGCGGGCTGTTCTCGACTGGCGACTGCCACGCGGCTCAGGGCGACGGCGAGGTCTGCGTGACCGGGATCGAAGCGCCGATGTTCGTGACCGCGCGGTTCGACGTCCGCTCGGACATGGAGATCGAACAGCCCCAGTTCCGAACAGAAGGACCGTTCACGCCCACCGGCGTCGACGAGCCGATGTACGGAACCACGGGGATCAGCGACGACCTCATGACGGCGACGAAGAAGGCGGTGCGTCACATGATCGATCACCTCCACGACGAGCGCGGGCTGACCCGAGCGGAGGCGTACATCCTGTGTTCGGCCGCGATCGATCTGAAGATCAGCGAGGTCGTCGACGCACCCAACTGGACGGTCTCGGCGTACCTTCCCGAGAGCATCTTCCCGGAGTAGTCGTCACTGGCGGCTGCCGTTCGGCCCGGGCTCGCTACCGTCGTCGGACTCGCTTCGCTCACGGCTTCGCCGTTCGCTGTTTCGAGGCGCTTCCTCCGGTCGCGCCTCGCTCCGCTTGACCGACGTGGATCGCCTCGCTGTGCTCGGCTCACCGTCGTCGGGACGTTCCTCGGTTCGGCGAACCAGGCGATCGGCGTCCGGGTCCGCCTTCCACTCGTCGAGTTCCTTCGGGTCGAGATGAACGAACACGTCGTCGACGCGGTCGAGCGTGCGAATCGATGCGACGACCGCGCTCTCGATCGCGTGAGCCTCCCTGAGCGTGCGATCGCCCTCGACCTCGATGTGGAGGCTGACGTCGATCTCCGGACCCACGTAGTGAGCGATCACGTCGTGTGCACCCTCGACATCGGGGTGGGCGAGCGCGCGCCGGAGGATTCTGGCCTGGAAGTCCTCGGACGGTGCGCCGCCGACGAGGTACGGCAGATTGTCTCGGACGACCTCGACGCCCGTATAGAGGATTCCCACCGAGACGATCGCGGCCGCGAGGGGGTCGAGCAACGGAAACCCGAGCCGTGCGCCGAGCACGCCGCAGAGTGCCGCTCCCGCGGTCAGCACGTCGTTGCGGTTGTCGAGCGCGGTCGCGGTCAGCGCGGGCGAGTCGTGGGTCCGGCCGGCAGCGAGACAGTACCGATACAGCCCGAACTTGGCGATCGCCGCGCCAGCGAGCACTACGACCGCGATCGGGCTGCCGGTTGCGGTCACGTCCCCGGCGGCGATCGCGGTGAGCGAGCGCCACAGAACCGTGCCGCCGGTGAGAAAGACCGCGAGCGCGATCGCGAGCGCGACGAACGGCTCGATCCGCTCGTGGCCGTGGGGGTGTTCGCTGTCGGGTGGCTGGGTCGTGAGATAGAGCCCACCGAGCACGACTGCGGCGTAGCCCGCATCGACGAGGGAGTTCGCGGCCTCCGAGCCGACTGCGAGGCTCCCGGTGGTGACCCACGCGCCCCCTTTGACCGCGACGAGCACGACGTTCGCAGCGAGTACGAGCAGCCCGACCCGCCGGACCGCGGCCGCACGACTCATCGTCGACGGTTGGCGAGCGGACGGCATAGACGCTTCGACACGCCGAGGCTGGCGGGGCGTGGACTCACTCGATGACGATCGCCTCGTCGGGACCGGGATCACGGACCCCGTCCTGTGCGGCGAACGCGTCGTGGAGGTGATCGTAGGTGTCGTCGATCGCTTCGACGATCACCTTCGTGTCGCTCACCACCGGCATGAAATTGGTGTCTCCCTGCCAGCGAGGGACGACGTGAGTGTGGAGGTGATCGTCGATCGAGCCGCCGGCCGAATCTCCGAGGTTCATCCCGGTGTTCGCCCCATCAGAGTCGAGCCCGTCGTCGATCGCGGCGAGCGTGCGCTGGACGAGCCGCGAGTGATCGAGGAGTGCCTCGTCGTCGAGGTCGGGGTACGAACCGGTGTGGCGGTAGGGAATCACCATCGCGTGGCCGGGGTTGTACGGGGCGTTGTTCAGCAGGCAAAAAGCGTGCTCGCTCCGAGCCACGATCCGCGATTCTCGGTCCGCATTGCGTTCGGGAAGCTCACAGAACGGACACCCATCGCCGTCGTCGTCGCGCTCGACCCACTCGATGCGCCACGGGGCGAACACCTGCTCCATGTGGGGGCTGAGCGGTGGCGCGGTTAGAGCCTTTCCGGATGTATCGAGTGTCGATGAAACCTGTATAAAAGCTTTTCGGCCGTTCTCGACTGTTTCGGGCGGGATGAACGGTTGAACGGTCGGTGGCAAATTCCGTTTTTCGGGCCTGTTTCGCGGGCGGTTGGCGCTATCGGCGATTGAACCGTCGGAACTGGAGCCAACGGAATTGGAGGTTTATGATGGCGACACCCCGAGCACTTGTCGATGTCAACCCGCACCGATGCTGCAGACGGCGTCAGCGAATCCTGCGATGTCTGCGACCGCGATACCAGCCATAGCGTCTCGATCGAGCTTCGCACCGAGAGCGGCAAAGCCGAGAACGCGGAGTTCTCGCGCGAACCCTACCGGATCAGCGAGTGCATGATCTGCGGCGAGGAGACGGCACTGCGGATGAACAACGCGTAATCGGGTTTTCTCCACCGCACCGCCCAGCCCGAAAGCCCGTGGCTCGTCGCCAGCCGAATCCGAACCTCCGCCGTTTGCCCGGCCCGTTTACTCACGAGCAGACAGAGCAACAGTCACGTACGTCTCTCGAAGGTGGTTTGAAGCTCGGTGTCCGAGAGCAGGTATGAACGCGCGCGACGGGACCATCCGGCTGGCGACGCGGGGTTCGGACCTCGCTACCCGCCAGGCGGCGACGGTGAAAGAACGCCTCGAAGCCCGCCGCCACACGGTCGAGCTGGTCGAGGTCGAAACCACGGGCGACCAGCTCCGCGACGAACTCATCCACCGGCTCGGCAAGACCGGTGCGTTCGTCCGTGCGCTCGACCAGCAAGTCCTCGACGGCGACTGTGACGCCGCAGTGCACTCGATGAAGGACGTTCCGACCGAGAGCCCCGACGGTCTCGTGATCGCGGGCGTCCCCGAACGCGCCACCGCCGGTGATCTGCTCGTCACGCCCGACGGAACGACGCTCGACGATCTCCCCGACGGGAGCGTTGTCGGTACGTCGAGCCTCCGGCGGACGGCCGAACTGCTCGCAACGCGGCCCGATCTCGACGTTCAGCCGCTTCGCGGGAACGTCGACACTCGAATCGAGAAGCTGCTCGCGCCGCACCGCCAGCGCGAACACGAACGGCGGATGGAGGCCGCAAACACGGACGAAGAGGGGAGCGAGAGCGATGGAGAGGGCACGGACGACGGGAATGCGGACGACCTGCCGGCGTACGAGCGCACGCCCCAGGAGTGGTTCGACGATCTGAACGAGATCGAGCGCCAGTCACTGGAACGCGAGGTCGAGACCGAATTCGACGCCATCGTGCTTGCGGCGGCGGGACTCGAACGTTCGGGTCTCGCGCGCCACGTCCCTACCCGCGAACTGGCGACCGACACGTTCGTCCCGGCAGCCGGCCAGGGCGCGCTCGCGGTCACGGCCCGGGACAGTGACCTCGCCGAGACCCTCAACGAGGTACTGGATCATCCCCGAACGCGCGTTGAAACCACCGTCGAGCGAGTGGTTTTGGAGGAGCTCGGCGGTGGCTGTGTCGCACCGATGGGCGCACACGCGGTCATCCAGGGTGAGTACGTCCGGGTCGCGGTCCGGGTACTGAGTCGGGATGGAACCGAAGAGGTGGCCGCGACCCGCGACCTCCCGATCGAGCGCCATCCGACGGCGGCCCGCGATCTCGCCGACGACCTCGCCGACCGGGGTGCAGCCGATCTGATCGAGCAGGCCAAACGGGACGACGAAGGGGAGGCGAAACGCGCGGAATGACCGGGAACGAGACCGACACCGAAACCGACTCGGTCGGCATCGTCTCTCTCGTGGGGAGCGGTCCGGGTGATCCCGAGCTCCTGACCGTGAAAGCCCGCCGACTCATCGACGAGGCCGACGTCGTGCTCCACGACAAGCTCCCCGGGCCGGCGATCATCGAGACGATCCCCGAAGGGAAGCGCGAGGATGTCGGCAAGCGCGCGGGCGGCGATCGCACAAGCCAGGAGTACACCAACGAGCGGCTGGTCGAACTCGCCCGCGAAGGCAACCACGTCGTTCGGCTGAAGGGCGGCGACCCGTTCGTGTTCGGTCGCGGCGGCGAGGAGGCAGCCTATCTCGCCGAGCACGGCGTCGATTTTCGCGTCGTGCCCGGCGTGACCTCGGCGCTCGCCGGCCCCGCGCTCGCGGGCATCCCCACGACCCACCGCGAGCACGCCTCGTCGGTGTCGTTCGTGACTGGCCACGAGGACCCCACAAAGGAAGAATCAGCGGTCGACTGGAACGCGCTCGCCGCCACCCACGGCACGATCGTGGTACTGATGGGTGTCGGCAAACTGCCCGGGTACACCGCCGCACTCCGCGAAACCGGGATGAGTGGTGAAGTGCCGGTCGCGCTGATCGAGCGCGCGAGCCGGCCTGACGAACGGATCGTGACCGGCACACTCGAAACGATCACCGGGGTCGCCGATCGCGAGGGTATCGAGCCACCTGCCGTCACCGTCATCGGCGACGTGGCCGGCGAGCGCGATCGGGTGCGGGAGTTCCTCCAAAGATGAAGGTCGCAGTGTTCCGGCCGGCCGACGAGCGCATCGAACGGGCGAACGATCTGCTCGTATCGCTCGGCGTCGAACCGGTAGCGGACCCGATGCTCGCGATCGACACCACGGGAGCCGTGCCACGGACGGACGCCGAGTACACGATCCTGACGAGCAAGACCGGCGTCGAGATCGTCGCCGACGTGGGTTGGGAGCCGGAGAGAAAGGTGTGTGCGATCGGCACCGCAACCGCCGACGCGCTCCGGGCGGCGGGCTACCAGGTCGATCACGTCCCCGGAGAATTCTCCTCGACGGGTCTCGTGGCCCATCTCGCCGACGAGGTCCCCGGTGCGCGCGTTGAGGTCGCCCGGAGCGATCACGGGTCGGCGGTGCTCACCGACGGCCTCGCCGAGCACGGTGCGTACGTCCACGAGACAATCCTGTACGAGCTCGCTCGGCCGCCGGAAGCGGGTCGCTCGGCCGAACTCGCCGCCGACGGCGATCTCGCGGCCGCGCTGTTCACCTCCTCGCTCACGGTCGAACACTTTCTCGAAGCGGCCACAGAACGCGGGCTCCACGAGGCGGCGATCGACGGGTTGGAGAGCGCGGTCGTCGGAACGATCGGCGAACCGACCCGGGCAACTGCGGCGGCCGCAGGGATCGGCGTCGACATCGTGCCAGCGGAAGCGACGTTCGACGCGCTCGCACGGACTGCGGTCGATCTCCTCGACGAGACGGCCGCCAACGGTCCGGAGACTTAAACCGGATCGCGCGCCAATCGGGAACAATGGCCTCACCGGTCCCCGAGCTCGCCGACGACGCCCGAGCGTGCGCCGACGCACTCGTGGGGGCCGACCGAGTGCTCGTGGCCTCCCACATCGACGCCGACGGACTGACCAGTGCGGCGGTCGCCGCACAGGCGCTCGAACGCGCGGAGATCCCCTTCGAAGTCGTTTTCGAAAAGCAGCTCGACGCCGACGCGATCGCCGAGATCGCAGCCACCGAGTTCGAGACCGTGCTGTTCACCGACTTCGGCAGCGGTCAGCTCGACCACATCGCGGAACACGAGGCCGCAGGTGCGTTCACACCGGTGATCGCCGATCACCACCAGCCCGCCGACGCCGACACCGAACACCACCTGAACCCGCTGCTCGTCGGCCTCGACGGATCGTCGGAGCTCTCGGGAGCGGGGACGGCGTACGTTCTCGCACGGGCGCTAGCGGAGCATGGCGGTGACGCGCACGGAGGAACGACCGAAAACCGCGATCTCGCGGCGCTCGCAATCGTCGGCGCGGTCGGCGACATGCAAGCAAGCGACGGCGAGCTCACGGGCGCGAATCAGGCGATCGTCGGCGAGGGCTGTGCAGCGGACGTCCTGAACGAAACCACCGATCTGGCACTCTACGGCAAACAGACCCGGCCGCTCCCGAAACTCCTCGAATACGCGACCGACGTCCGGATCCCAGGGATCTCGGGCAGTGAGCGCGGGGCACGCGAGTTCCTCTCCGGGCTCGGCCTCGATCTCGAAGACGACGACGGCTGGCGGCGGTGGGTCGATCTCACCGCCGACGAGCGACAGGCGGTGGCGAGCGGTCTCGTCAAGCGCGCGGTCGATCGCGGCGTCCCCGCCGGGCGGATCGACGAGCTGGTGGGGACGACCTACACGCTGTCAGGCGAGCCGACGGGCACGGAGCTCCGGGACGCCAGCGAGTTCTCGACGCTGCTCAACGCCACCGCCCGCTACGACCGCGCCGACGTCGGCCTCGCGGTCTGTCTCGGCGATCGCGACGAGGCGCTCGATCGGGCGCGACGCCTGCTCTCGAACCACCGTCGGAACCTCGCGACCGGCCTCGACTGGGTGAAGCGAACGGGCGTGACGGGCGAGGAGCATCTCCAGTGGTTCGACGCCGGCGAGGAGATCCGCGAGACCATCGTGGGGATCATCGCGGGGATGGCGCTCGGGGCCGACGCGACACGTTCGGACAAGCCGATCGTCGCGTTCGCCACGAAAAACGACGCCGAGAGCAAGGTTTCGGCCCGCGGGAGCCATCGGTTGGTGCGGGAGGGGCTCGATCTCTCGGCGGTGATGGGCGAGGCCGCGCGCGCCCTCGGCGGCGACGGCGGCGGCCACGACGTCGCCGCCGGGGCCACGATTCCGACCGAGGAGAAAGAGGCGTTCGTCGAGCGTGCGGACGCGATCGTGGCCGACCAGCTCGACTGAGTCGGCAGTCGTCGAGCGATAACAGGAGTGTTATGGGATCGGCCGTCGGTAGCGTCGGACGATGAGCGCGACTCAGGTCGCCCTGTACGCGGTGATCGCCGTCGTGGCTACCGCCGGCGTGTGGAAGGGGAGCAGCCTGCTGGAACGCGCCAGTGATCGACTGTCGACGTACTACGGCTTGCCGGCGGTCGTCCAGGGAGCCATCGTCGCGGCGGTCGGGTCGAGCTTTCCGGAGCTTTCGGCGGCCGTGCTCTCGACGCTGCTCCACGGTGAGTTCGATCTCGGCGTGAGCGCGATCGTCGGCTCCGCAGTGTTCAACATCCTCGTGATCCCGGCGCTCAGCGGCTACTTCAGCCGGGGCGATCTCGAAGCGGATCGCACGCTGGTGTACAAGGAGGCCCAGTTCTACATGCTCGCGGTCGCGGGGCTCCTCATCACGTTCGCGCTCGCGGTCATCTACAACCCGACCACGCCGGGCTCGCTCGTCGGCACCGTCACGCGGCCGCTCGCGCTCGCGCCGCTCGCCCTCTACGCGCTGTACGTGTTCATCCAGTACCAGGACGTCATCGAGCACGAATCGACCGAGCCAACCGACGGGATAAACGTCGTGCGGGAGTGGGCGGTGCTCGCGGTGAGTCTCGTCGTCATCGTGATCGCGGTCGAGGGGCTGGTCCGGGCGGCAATCGGGTTCGGTGACCTCTTCGATACCCCGAGTTTCATCTGGGGACTGACCGTCGTCGCGGCCGGAACCAGCCTGCCCGACGCGTTCGTGAGCGTCAAAGCAGCGAAGCGCGGCGAGGGTGTGACCAGCCTCGCGAACGTCCTCGGCAGCAACACGTTCGATCTCCTCGTCGCGGTGCCCGCGGGCGTGCTGGTCGCCGGCACCGCGCCGATCGACTTCGCCGCCACCGTCCCGATGATGGCGTTTCTCACCGTCGCGACGCTGGTGCTCTTTACCGTTCTCAGGACCGATCTGACGCTCACCGGACGGGAGGGCGGCGTCCTGTTGGGCGTCTACGGGGTGTTCGTCGGCTGGCTCGTTCTCGAAACCATCGGCGTGCTCGGATTTATCCCCGGCGTGTAGCGGTCGCTCCGCGTGACGCGGCCTCGAACTCCGACAGTATCATACCGCCGACCGCCGATCCGGCGGTATGGACCCTGTCGCAGTCATCGCCGTCGCGTTCTGGGCGATGCTGCCGGCGTACGTTCCGAACAACGCCGCCGTTCTCGTCGGCGGTGGTCGTCCCATCGACAACGGGCGGACGTGGCGCGGTGCGCGCGTGCTCGGCGACGGCAAGACGTGGCGCGGGACCGCCGCTGGCGCGATCGCGGGTATCGCGCTCGCACTCGTGCTGAATGCCGTCGAGCCCACCGTTTCGGGTGCGACCGGCCTCCCGCTTCCGACGTTTCCCCCCATCGCGATGGTCACACTGCCGATCGGCGCGATGGTCGGCGACGCGGCCGCTTCCTTCCTCAAGCGTCGCACCGGCCGCGAACGCGGCGCGGCGTTCCCCGGCGTCGACCAGTTCGATTTCGTCCTCGGCGCGCTCCTCCTGACGGCGCTCGGCGCGTTCGAGTGGTTTACTGCGACGTTCACCCTCCCCGTTCTCCTGGTCGTCCTCGTCGCCACCCCGTTGCTCCACGTCGGGACCAACGTGATCGCCTATCGGGTGGGGCTGAAAAGTGAGCCGTGGTAGCACCTTTTTACTTCGTCGGGTGCGCTCGCTTCGCTCACGGGTCGCTCCACTCCCCGTTCGCATCGAGGCGCTCCCGTCGGTCGCGCCTCGCTTCGCTCGCACACCCCTCCTCGTAAAAATCTGCACCAAAAACCCCCGCTCACTCTCTTCGGTCGTTCGCGGTGAACCGTGCTCGCTTCGCTCGCACGGACGGTCCCGCCGTCCGCTCCGCACAGCACCGCCCGAGCCCTCGGTCGCTCCGCTCCCTCGCCCTCGATCCACCGAGGGGCCGCAGCCGCACTCCAACCGCACCGCCGAAGCCCTCGCTCACTTCGTTCGCTCGCCCTTCATCCGCCAGGCCCGCACCGCCGCCGCACCACACCCGCAACTGCCGTCTCAGCGCTCGGTCGTCACTTCACAGCCGTCCTCGGTCACGATGATGGTGTGCTCTTTCTGACTCACGAGCGCGCCATCGTCCTCTTTCAGCACCGGGTAGCCGTGAACCACGTTCTGGCGTTCGAGCCGGCGGAGCGCCATCTCGGGACGATCGACGTCGAGCCATCGGGTGGCGAAGGGGAGCGTGCGGAACTCCTCGGTGATCTGATCGAGCGCCTTGCGCGCGTCCCGGTTTCTGACCGACTGTTCGCGGTCGAGCGCGTAGATCTGCTCGTCACCGCCCTCCGAGACCTTCCCGCCACCGTCGGTGGCGAACGGCTCGACGGCGACCACGTCGCCCGCTTCGAGTTCGACGCTCTGGCTCACCGCGCGATTCGGGATGTTCGGCGGGGTGTGCTGGTCCCACCGGCCGAGCCCGTGGCCGGTGAGGTTGACGACGGGGTTGTAGCCGTAGTCGTCGATGACCTCCTCGATCCGTGCACCGATCTCGCCGGTCTCGACACCCGGTTCGACGAGGTCGAGCGCGGCGTCGAGCGCGGCTTCGGGCGCTTCCGCGAGGTCGTCGTGGCCCGAGAGATCGACCGTAATAGCGGTGTCGGCGAGCCAGCCGTCGACATGTACCCCGATGTCGAGGTTGATCATCTCCTCGCCGAACGTGGCGTCGTCGTCGGCGCTCGGCGTGGCGTGGGCGGCCTCCTCGTCGATCGAAATGTTCACTGGAAACGCGGGCTCGCCACCCAGCTCGCGGGTACGCTCCTCGGCCCACTCCGCAACGTCGAGATGGCTCGTGCCGACCTCGACGCGCTCGGCGGCTTCCTCGCGCACTTGAGCGAGGATTTCGCCTGCCTCACGGTGTTTCTCGTACTGCTCCGACGAGAGGTCCACGTCGCTCATGGCTCGACGTTGGACCGAACCACCAAAACGCCTGCCGTTCGGCCTACGACTGCTCTGCCGTACTGGTCTGCATCGCGTCGGTGTTGTACGCGCTGCCCACCCTGCCCTCGTCGTCGAGTACGATGATTCCCGCCCCACCGTCGGTCTCGACCGCCAGCTCGTCGATGGCGTGCTCGGCGGCCGTCTCGGGACTGTCGCCGGCTTCGAGCCGCTCGACCGCCAGCCGCGAGAGCGTCATCCGGGCGATGTCCTCACCGGCCCCAGTCGCGCTCGCGCCGCCCGCGGGCGTCGCGTAAAACCCGCTCCCGACCTGCGGGACGTCACCCACCCGCCCGGCGAGCGCACACCACCGCCCGCCGGTCGAGGTCGCCGCCGCAATTTTCCCATCCTCGACCGCGACCGCACCGACCGTATCCGATCCGCCGAACTGCTCACGAACCCACGCGAGCCGTTCATCGGTATCGCCTTCGTCGGGCGGCGAGAGATCGGCCCACCGCTCGCGTGTCCGCTCGGTCGTGAGATCGGCCTCGGTCTCGACCCCGAACCCCTCGGCCAGCGAGACGGCATGGTCGTCGGCGACGAGCACGTGTGGCGTCTCCGTCATCACCGTGCGGGCGACCGTCGCGGCGTCGCGGACGCCGGGCATCGAGCAGGCTGCCCCCACCTCGCGCTCGTCGGTCATGATCCCCGCGTCGGTTCTGACGACCCCGTCGTCCTGGATCGCCCCGCCGACGCCGGCGTTGAATCGTGGGGCACGTTCGAGCACGCCGATGGCGGCGACGACCGCGGCGGTCGGTGTCGGTTCCCCTGTGCCGGTCGCCGCGGCCTCGTCGAGAACTTCCTGGCGTGACTCGGGATCGTCGGGTGCGCTGCCCGCTCCGCCGTGGACGATGAGCTGCATACGTGCGCCACCGGGGCCGGTCGCATAACCCTCACGAACCGGCGCGGAACGCGGAGAAGCCGGATCGGAGAACGGTAAACCTTTGAGCGCGCCACGCGGATTTGTGATGATATGAGCTACGATCGAGTCGAGGTACCCGACGCGGGCGAGCGCATCGAAGCCGCCGGCAGCGACGAGTTCGACGTTCCCGACGAGCCGATCATCCCGTTCATCCACGGCGACGGCATCGGTCGCGACGTCGCACCCGCCGCCCAGCGAGTGCTGGGAGCCGCTGCCGAGGCCACAGGACGCGAGATCCACTGGATGCGACTCTACGCCGGCGAGGCCGCCCGCGAGCGCTACGACGAGAACCTCCCTGAGGACACCCTGAAGGCGCTCCGGGAGTTCAACGTCGGGATCAAGGGCCCGCTCACGACCCCTGTCGGCGCGGGCTTTCGCAGCCTGAACGTCGCGCTCCGCAAACGCCTCGATCTCTACACCAACGTCCGGCCGACGTTCCACATCGACGGCGTCCCCTCACCGGTATCCGACCCGGGCGCGATGGACATGGTCAACTTCCGGGAGAACACCGAGGACGTGTACGCCGGCATCGAGTGGGAGGCCGGCACCGACGAGGTCGAGCAGGTTCGAGAGTTCGTCGAGGACGAGATGGATTTCGACGAGTCGATCCACGAGGGCGCGGTGGGGATCGGCGTCAAACCCATCACCGAGTTCGGCACCAAACGCCTCGTCCGGAAGGCGATCGACTACGCGCTCGATCACGACCGCGACTCGGTCACGCTCGTTCATAAAGGAAACATCATGAAGTTCACCGAGGGCGCGTTCCGTGACTGGGGCTACGAGGTCGCAGAGGAGGAGTACGGCGACGAGGTCATCACCGAGGACACCCTCTGGGAGGACGAGGACGGTGACGCACCCGAGGACACGCTCGTGGTCAACGACCGGATCGCGGACAACATGCTCCAGCAGATCCTCACTCGCACGAGTGACTACGACGTCCTCGCGATGCCGAACCTCAACGGCGACTACCTCTCGGACTCCGCCGGCGCACAGATCGGCGGGCTCGGGATCGCGCCCGGCGCGAACATCGGCGACGGCCGGATGGTCGCCGAACCCGTCCACGGCTCCGCGCCGAAACACGCCGGCAAGGACAAGGCCAACCCGACCGCACTGATCCTCTCGGGCCGCATCCTGTTCCAGGAGATCGGGTGGAACGACGCCGCCCAGAAGATCTACGACGCCGTCGAGGCCACCATCTCCTCGAAGCAGGTCACCTACGACATCCACCGGCAGATCGAGGGCGGCGAGAAGCTCGCCACCAGCGAGTTCGCCGACGTCATCGTCGACAACATCGAGTAGCTCTCGTCGCTCGACTCACCGGTTCGATTCTCGACGAGCAGCCAGATCGGTGGGAACCGAC
Organism: Halococcus salifodinae DSM 8989; assembly: GCF_000336935.1. Taxonomy (NCBI): domain Archaea; kingdom Methanobacteriati; phylum Methanobacteriota; class Halobacteria; order Halobacteriales; family Halococcaceae; genus Halococcus; species Halococcus salifodinae. The sequence goes on from NZ_AOME01000013.1 coordinate 213,457, forward strand.
CCGATCGCAGAGCGGAACTGCTATTGACCGCCCGGCAAGAATTGCGCGCATGATCCCGCCGATCGCCAGTCGGTTCGTCGCGGGCGAGACCCCGGCCGAACTCTTGGAACACGTCAGCCAGCTCGAAGAAAAGGGTGTCAGAACCATCTGCAACCGGCTCGGCGAGCACTACGAGCAGCCCGAGCCGGCACGCGAGGACCGCGACGCCTACTGTGACCTCCTCGCGGACATCGACAACGCGGGGCTCGGGGCGTGTATCTCGGTCAAACCCTCACAGATCGGACTCGGGATCGGCGAGGAGACGTTTCGAGAGAACCTCGGGGCCATCGTCGATCGGGCGGCCACCCACGGAAAGTTCGTCTGGATCGATATGGAGGACCATCCGACGACCGACGCCACGCTCGACGCCTACGCCGATCACGCCACGGAGTACGAGCGGGTCGGGGTCTGCGTCCAGGCGAACCTGAAGCGGACCCCCGAAGACCTCCGCCGGCTGGCGGACCTGCCGGGGAAAGTCCGACTCGTGAAGGGCGCGTACGACGAGCCCGCGGCGATCGCCCACCGAAAGAAGTCGGGGGTCAACGAGGCCTACCGCGACTGTCTCGATCTGATGTTCGAGGAGTTCGACGGCGGGATCGCGGTGGGGAGTCACGATCCCGCGATGATCGAGCACGCAACCCGCCGCCACGAGGAGCTCGGGACGGACTTCGAGATACAGATGCTGATGGGAGTACGCGAGGAGGCCCAGATCGAACTCGCCGAGGAGTACGACGTCTGGCAGTACGCCCCTTACGGCGGGAAGTGGCTGTCGTACTTCTACCGCCGGACGATGGAGCGAAAGGAGAACCTCACGTTCGCGCTCCGGGCGATCGTGGGGCGGTAGCACGGCGGAGCAGCCGAGCAGGGGAAGCGCTCATTACGGTCGGGGGTGACCGTCGAACAAATGGCCTCCTGGAAGCGCGACGCCACGAGTGGGCTGATCGTGCTCGTACCAGTCATCGTCACGCTCTACGTCATCGCGTTCATCTACAACGCCATCGCGACGCTGCCGTTCATCGAAAGTATCCAGCCGGGATGGGTTCGGGTTCCGCTCACGCTGATCCTGTTCGCCCTGTTGGTGTTCGCGATCGGGTATCTGATGCGCACGGCCACGGGACCGCTGGTCGAAGGGGCGATCGACGACGTGATGAACAGTCTTCCGGGGCTCCGGGTGGTGTACAACGCCTCGAAGATGGCGGTCGAGACCGCGGTCACGGGCACCGGCGATCTCCAGGCCCCAGTGAAGCTCGAAACCTGGAACGGAATGCGGATGACGGCGTTCAAAACCGGTAAGCGGACCGAGGACGGCCGCGACGTACTCTTCCTCCCGACCGCTCCCAACATCACCACCGGGTTCGTGATCGAGGTCGAGCCGGACGAGTACACCGAGACCGACGAGCGCGTCGAGGACGCGCTGACCCGGGTCCTGAGCGCGGGGTTCGGCGAGACTGGCGAGGACATCGGCGTGTCGATCAACGTCACCGAAGAGCCGGCAAAAACCGACGACTGACCCGAACAACAAGAGAGTGACGACGCGTCCCTGATGACAGTGAACGTCGTCGTTCGTCCCCTGCGCTCCGCGCCGCTTATGGTAGGGCCCGTTCGACCGAAACACATGACCGATCGCGACCTCATCGACGCGCTTCAGAGAGCTGACGCCGTCGAGTTCGGCGAGTTCGAACTCTCCCACGGCGGCACGAGCGAGTACTACGTCGACAAGTACCGCTTCGAGACCGACCCTCACTGCCTTTCGACGATCGCGGCGGCGTTCGCCGAGCGACTCGACGAGTCGAAACTCGCGGGCGTCGCGCTCGGGGCCGTCCCGCTGGTCGCCGCGACGAGCGTCGAGACCGACACGCCGTACGTGATCGTGCGGAAAGAACAGAAGGAGTACGGCACCGGAAACCGGATCGAGGGCGAGCTGGCCGGCGGGGAGTCGGTCGTCGTTCTCGAAGACATCGCCACCACCGGCAAAAGCGCGCTGTCGGCCGTCCGTGCGCTCCGCGAGGCCGGTGCGAGCGTCGATCAGGTGCTCGTCGTCGTCGACCGCGAGGAGGGCGCGCGCGAAACGCTCGCTGAAGCGGACGTCGACCTCACGTCGCTCGTGACGGCCTCGGCGTTGCTCGACGACGCCTGACCGGCCGGAGCGGACCACAAGCGCTTCAACCGCCGGTCGGTGTGTCGGGATATGGACCTCCCGCCACGGCGGTGGCTCCTTCGGGGTATCCCTGTCTCTTATACACATCTCTGATGGNTCTTCGAGGCGTTGTACACCACCCGGAGCGGTCGAGCAGCCCGCGAACGGATCGACGGTCGTCAGCGTCCAGGGGTTTCACTTTCAGGGCGTCGGTAACGCGAAGAAGCCGGCACGGCTGGCTTCGGCCGGGCCGCGTGCCGCAACCGAGTGGGTCTACGACGGCTCGAAACGGAACGCGCGCTGGTTCTACGACGTCGATCCGCTTTCCAATGGGAACCTGCTGGTGACGTCGACAGTACCGAACGAGACGGTGGTGTTCGAGCTCGATCCAGATAGTCGAGAACGGGTCTGGACCGAACGCTTCGACGCCGAGGACACCCACGACGTCGACCTGATCAACGGCGATCAGCTGCTCGTCGCCAACATGCGCGAGTACAACGGAAGCTCCGGCGTGAGCAACGATCGGCTGTTCGTTTACGACCGAGGCACGGACGAGGTGATCTGGGAGTGGCGATTCAGAGAGCACTATCCGAATTCGACCGACGGCGGTTTTTCCGAAGACTGGTCACACGTCAACGACGTCGACAAGATCGGTGACGGGAAGTATCTCGCCTCGCCGCGGAACTTCGACCAGACGATCGTGATCGACCGCTCGACCGGGAATATCACGATGCGGCTCGGACAGGATGGGGAGTTGGGAACGCTGTTCGAACAGCACAACCCCGACTACCTCGAAAGCGAGAACGGCACCCCCACGATCCTCGTGGCCGACAGCGAGAACGATCGGATCGTGGAGTACGCCCGCGTCGACAGTCCCGGCAACGACACCGGGTGGAAACGGACGTGGGAGCTGTCGGGCGGGTTCAACTGGCCGCGCGACGCCGATCGACTTCCCAACGGTAACACGCTCGTGACGGATTCGCTCAACCACCGGGTGGTCGAGGTCACGCCCACGGGCGAGGTCGTCTGGGAGTACAGCGCGCCGTGGGCTCCCTACGACGCGGAACGGCTCAGTGCGGCCGAGACGGGCAGAGCGGACGGGGCGAACAGGACGGCGGCGACGAACGCAACGAACGCCTCGATCGGCGGTTCGCACGGACCGACAATGGGCGACCAGAACGTCACCGGAAGCTACGAACTCTCGGGCGGTGCAACGGGGGAGCCAGCGGACGGCGAACGGTTCTCGACGTGGGTCGCGTCGGTGGCCGCGGGGACGCCGGTGGCCGAGGAGATCGGATCGATCGCCGAACGGTACGCCCACGTCACGCCCTTTTTCCGGCCGGTGTGGCTGTCGAGCTGGGCGTTCGCCGCCCTCCTCGGTGCGGTGCTCGTCGCGCTTCCGTGGACGCTCGGCGAGGGGCTCTATCACCGCGAGCGCATCCGCCGCACGGTCGCTCGCGCCCGCTCGCGGCTGTTGCAGTGAGCGTGGCTGGGCGGGCGGGGCGCACACCACCGGAGACCTCTTGAATCCGTGTCGCCTATCAACTGTCGATGTCGAACCTCGAACTCTACGAGCTGGAGGGCTGTCCGTACTGCGCGAAGGTGAAAGACAAACTCGCCGACCTCGACCTCGACTACGACTCGCACATGGTGCCGAGCTCCCACAGCGAGCGCACCGAAGTCGAGGAGGTCAGCGGTCAGACCGGTGTCCCTGTCTTGGTTGACCCCGAGCACGGCGTCGACGGAATGTCGGAATCCGACGACATCGTGAACTATCTCGACGAGACCTACGGCCAGAGCGCGGCGTAGACCGTCCACTTCGGTTTTTAATCGTTCGCTGTCGTATCATCGATAGCGGCGCAGCTACGGACCTGGCGTCCCGACGAACAGAGTGAGTCGGGGCTCGGGAGAGCGTTGCTCTCCCGGTGGATGAAGGGCGAGCGTCGGGCGGTGCGAACGGAGTGAGCACCGCCGAACGCACGAACGGGGAGGAACGACCCGTGAGCGACCGCAGGGGAGCGAGGGCTTCGGCGGTGTTGTGCGGTTGCGGAGAGCGCCAGCAACCCTACCGCGAGCGAACGAAGTGAGCGAGCGGGTGTTTTTGATGACCGTTTTTGCAAGGGGTTGAGCGCGCGAGCGGAGCGAGCGTGCGATCCCCCGCAGTAAAAACGTTCAGATGTAGGTGAACCACTCGTCGTGGTCGTCGGTACGGCGCTCGACCACTTCGAAGAAGCGCGACTGGAGCTCCTCGGTGACGGGACCGCGCTCGCCAGCGCCGATCGTGACGTCGTCGACGGTCTTGATGGGGGTGACTTCGGCCGCCGAGCCGGTGAAGAAGAGCTCGTCGGCGGTGTAGAGCTCGCCGCGGCTGATCGCCGAGTCCTCGTGGACCTCGTAGCCCGCCTCCTCGGCGAGTTCGATCACGGTCTGGCGGGTAATGCCGTCAAGGATGGATTCGGCGAGGCCTGGCGTGTAGATCGTGTCGTCACGCACGAGAAAGAGGTTCTCGCCGGGACCCTCGGCGACGTTGCCCTCCTTGTTCAGTACGATGGCCTCGACGTAGCCGTTTCGTCGGGCCTCCTCGCCGGCGAGCATCGAATTCACGTACAGACCCGTGGTTTTGGCGTTCGTCGGGATCTGACTGGAGGCGTGTTTGCGCCAGGAGGACACCATCACGTCGACGCCGTTTTCGAGCGCATCCTCGCCGAGATACGTGCCCCACGGCCAGCACGCGATCGCGACCTGGGTGGGACAGTCTTGTGGGCTCACTCCCAGACTGTTGTAGCCGTAAAAGGCGATCGGACGGATGTAACACGACTGGAGGTCCTGGCGCTCGATGAGTTCGTGGGTAGCGTCGGTGAGCTCCTCCGGAGAGAACTCGATATCCATGTCGTACGGCTTCGCGGAGTCGTAGAACCGATCGAGATGCTCGTCCCACCGGAAGATCGCCGGCCCGCGCTCGGTGTCGTAACACCGGATACCCTCGAACACGCCCGAGCCGTAGTGGAGACCGTGGGTCAGCACGTGGATCTGGGCGTCGTCCCAGTCGACGAACTCGCCGTCCATCCAGATCGTGTCGACGTCCATGTCGTCGAAGCCACTCATACCCACAGAATCGATCGGCCACGTCTTAAAACCACGAGTGACGGTTCGGGCAACGCTTGCCGGCCCACACGCACCAAAAATTCCCTACAGTAATTCAATCGAGCGTCTTAATTACCTCCGAGAATTACTTGGTGGCGATGAGTGATTTCGCACCGCTCGAGTATGCGGACATCGACCCGTCGCGGCGGCCGAGCCTCGCCGAGGCGCTCGTGCCGGTCGGCGCGGTCGTTCTCGCCCTCGGGATCGGGTCGGGCTATCTCGGACTCGCACCACACGGACCGCTGCTCTGGGCCATCGCCTTTACGGGGCTGTTCGCCCGGTATCGGCTGGGCTACGACTGGGACGGCGTCTACGACGCCGCCGCGAGCGGCCTCCGGATGGGGCTGCAAGCGATCTTGATCCTGTTCGTGATCTACGGGCTCATCGCGACGTGGACGAGCGCCGGGACCATCCCCGGATTGATGTACTACGGACTCGGCCTGCTCTCGCCGACGATCTTTCTTCCTGTCGCAGCGGTCCTCGCCGCGATCGTGGCGTTCGCCGTCGGCTCCTCGTGGACCACTGTAGGAACGCTCGGGGTAGCCTTCCTCGGAATCGGTGAAGGGCTCGGTGTCCCCGCACCGATGACCGCGGGGGCGATCGTCTCCGGCGCATACGCTGGCGACAAGCAGAGCCCGCTTTCGGATACGACGAACCTCGCGGCCGCGGTCACCGACACCGACCTCTACGATCACATCACCGCGATGCGACTCGGCACGCTCGTCGCATTCGGCCTCTCGGTGCTCGCGTACGCTGCACTCGGCGTGGTCGCCGTCACGGGCGCGGGGGCGGACGTCGCCGCGATCAGCGATCCGCTCGCCGCGACGTACGCGCTCGGCCCGCTCGTCTTCCTCCCACTACTGGTCACGTTCGGACTCGCGATCGCCGGCTATCCGGCGCTCCCGGCGCTCGTCGCGGGTGTCTTCGCCGGCGCGCTCACCACGATCTTCACCCAGGGCGCGTCGTTCACCCGCGCGTGGGAGGTGTTCCTGAACGGCACCGCCCCGGAGACGGGCAGCGAGGTCGTGAACGGCCTGCTCGCGACCGGCGGGATCGCCGGCTCGGCGTGGACCATCGCGGTCGTCGTCGCCGCGCTCTCGCTCGGCGGGCTACTCGAACGCACGGGGATTCTCGCGACGCTCGCCCATCACCTCGCGGCGGCGATCCGGTCGCCAGGCTCACTGGTCGCGGGCACCGGTGTCGCCGCGATGGCGACCAACGCGTTCTCGGCCCAGCAGTACATGAGCATCGTCGTCCCAGGAATGAGCCTCCGGAGTCTCTACGACGAGTACGACCTCGAAACCACCGACCTCTCGCGTGCGGTCGAGGCCGCCGGCACGCCCTCGGGGCCGCTCTTCCCGTGGCACGCCGGTGCGGTCTACATGGCGGGCGTGCTCGGCTTCGCGACCTCGTGGACGTTCGTCCCGTACTACTTCTTCGGCTTCCTCTCGCCGCTCGCACTGTTCGTGATGGCGTACACGGGCCACGGCGTGACTCGGTCGACCGCGCAATCCGACGCCGCAGCGCCCGCGGACGACTAGTCCTTCCAAGCACTCGACTCGTAGTTGTTGCCGGGCTGGGTATCATCGAGCGTGATCGGGATTACTCGTTCGCCGTGGGCGCGTGCTCCGGCTGAAGGAACAGTACGTTGACGCGACCAACGGCATCGAAATCGCGGAGCTGATAGACGAGCTCGCGAACCCGTGGCGCCGGCCCCTGGCAGAAAACCGTTTCGAGGCACCACTCGCCGTGATGCATGTGGTGGGTCGTTTCGATGACCGACTCGAACTCGTGCTGGATCGTATGGAGTTCGCCGATGACGAGAGTGTGTTCGTAATCGAAGGCGAGTGCGGCGACGACAGTTCCCTCCAACCCTTCGAGACCGGTGTGGCGCTCGATATACTCCTGCATCGCCTCACGAACGGCGCGAGAGCGCGATTCCAGCTCTTCGTTCTGCCACGTCTCGTCGAACGCGTCGAGAACCTCCCCCGGAACGTTGAGGCTCGTTCGCATCGGCGACCGTTTGGGTGGCGTCGGATATGAACCCCGTTATTACGAACCCGCCGGCTCGACCATAACAACCCCTATCAACCGGTGTTCCACAGGTGGTCGTATGGCAAACGGGGTGGTGGGACTCGCGCTCGGGGCGAGCGCGCTCGGCCTGGTTCACGGGCTTGCGCCGGGTCACGGCTGGGCGATCGCCGCGAGCTATGCGCTCGACAAGCCGAACAAGTGGTTCTACGGCGCGGCGTCGAGTCTCATCCTCGGCGTCGGCCACCTCGTCAGCAGCATCGCGATGGTGCTGCTCTACTTCTTCGCGCTCTCGTACTTCGATCTGACGCAGATCGGGTGGATGAACTACGTTGCGGGCGCGATGTTGATCGGGCTCGGAATCTGGCAGTATTTCAACGGTCACGACCACACCACCGAGGAACACGACGATTCCGACGAGGATCATCACGAGCACGAACACGGCCACACTCACGACCACGAGCACAATCACGCTGACACCGAAGATTCTGGCTGGATCGTTCGGCTCCGTGGAGTGCTGCCGTTCGTTGGCGACTCGGGCCACTCACATTCACATGACCCTGCCGAGGAGGGAGCGGATCGCGGGCTCTACGGGATGGCGGCGCTCGCGTTCGCGCTCGGGTTCGCCCACAACGAGGAGTTCGACATCATCGCGATCTGTACGGGATCGAGCTACTGCCTCGAACTCATGCTCCTCTACGCGATTTCGGTCATCGTCTCGCTCGTCGGGATCACCCTCCTCCTCGTGGCGGGTTACGAGCGCTACGAGGAGCGTCTCGAACGCTACACCGAGTACCTGCCGGCGGTCACGGCGGCGATCCTCGTCGTGATGGGTATCGGGTTCATCGCCGGGGTGTTCTGACTACCCGAGGCGATCGACGAGCGCACTCCCCTCGACGTAGACAAGGTCGTGCTCCTCGGCGTACGTCTGCGCATCCGTCGGCGCGAGCGCGCCACCCGCATCGTCGAGCATCTCACAGACCACGGCCGCAGGCGCGCGGTCGGCGGCCGCCGCGAGAGCGAGCGCGAGTTCGGTGTGGCCGCGACGGCCGGCGAGGAGGTCGGGCGCACCGCGGAGGAGGTGGACGTGGCCGGGCACGCGAAACGTCGCGGCGAAGTCGGTGTCGTCGGGTGCGGCGGCCGCCCGGCCGAGCGCGGTGATCGTCAGCGCCCGGTCGTCGTCGGTGATCCCCGTGTAGGTGTCACGGTGGTTCGCCGTGAGCGAGAAGGATGACCGATCACCGTAGGCCAGCGCGTCGCCGTCGGCCGCTGGATGATCGACGATCTCCCGCGTGAACGGGAGGTCGAACGCGCTCGCCACGCCATCGGAGAGCGCGACGCAGACGAGGCCGCCGGCGTCGTTCCGGAGTCGGGCGACCGCGTCGGGCGTGACCGCGCCGGCGGGGTAGATCAGGTCGGTCTCGCCCTCGCGGTCGGCAGCGTCGTGGACGAGGACGGGGTCGCCGCGCGCGAACGCCGCGATCGTGCGTTCCGCTGGGTCCGCGGATTCGCTGGATTCGTTGGATTCGGCCGCCTCACCCACTTCGGCAGCATGTTCGGTCGTCCGCGAGGTCACGCTTCACCCTCGATTCGGACGGTCACGCGATCCCCATCGTCGAGCTCGAGCGCCTCACGGAGCTTGTCGGGGGCGATCACTTCGAGCTGGTCCTCGTCGTGGTGGGTGCGCTCGGGCGCGATGACGTGGGCACGGTCGTAGTTCTCGTCCGCTGTCTCGACGGTCGCAGGATAGCAGACGGCGGGGCCGTAGGTGCGGTCGTCGTCCTCCCAGCCATCGATGCCGATCGGATCGATCCCGGCGAGCGCCGTGCGCGACCGGATGCTCTCGTCGGTGAGGTCGACGTTCAACGTGCCGGGATACGGCTCGTAGCCCAGCCGCTCTTCGAACTGTTCGGCGTAGCCGGGCAGCGTGATGTAGTGGCGGCCCTCGCCCATCCCGCCGGTGACGCTCCCTGCGAGTTCGACCGTGAGCCCCTCCTCGAAGATGCGTCGGTAGGCGGCGTACGCCTCGCGGAGATCGCGTTCGCCCGCCGGCGTGATCGCGACCCACTGGCCGTCGTTCACGGTCTCGCGCGTGAGGAAGTCGGCGTCGTCGAGACGCTGGAGCCGGCGCGAGGCGGTCTGGTTCGAGGCGTCGAGGTCGGCCGCGAGGTTCGCACACGAGACCTTGATCTCGCCGTCGAGCGCGCCGCGAAGCGCCAGCAGCTTCAGCGTGGCGAGCTCGTCGTTCCCGACCGCGCGCTCGGTTGCCGTCGACATACACCCGATTCGGGGACCATCCCGCATAAGCGTATCGGACGTGTTACGCATCACGAAATCGTGATGGTGTTCGACTCCAGATCCGTGACGTGATCGATCGATGGAACGGGCGGCGGGTAAACCCGTTGGCTCGGGGTCGTTACGGTCGAACCCAACAGCCCTATGTCGGCCGCCGGGAAACGGCGAGTATGTTCCTCTCGCTTCGCGACGACGTCGCTGCGGCGCTCTCCGAGGCGCTCGCAGCGCTCGACGTCGACACGACCGACCTCGGTATCGAGGAACCACCCGAGAACGTCGACGCCCCGCTCGCCTCTAGTGTGGCCTTCCGGCTGGCCGCAGAGCGCGGTGCACCCCCGCCCCAGGTGGCCGAGGAGGTCGCCGACACGCTCGACACGACGGGCTACGAGTATCTCGATCGGGTCTCTCTCGCGGGGCCGTACGTCAACTTCCACCCCTCGAAAAACTACTACGACGACACGCTCGCGGCCGCCGGCGACGACGGCTACGGTCGACTCGATCCGAAAGAGGAGTCGGTCGTGGTCGAACACACCAGCGCGAACCCCACAGGACCAGTCCACGTCGGTCGGGCACGCAACCCCATCATCGGTGACGCGGTCGCGAACGTCCTCGATTTCGCTGGCTACGACGTCACTCGCCACTACTACGTCAACGACGCCGGTCGCCAGATGGCCGTGTTCACGTGGGCCTACGAGACGTTCGACGAGGACGACCTTCCCGACCCCGAGCGCCCTCGCGCGGACTACGACCTCGTGCGCTACTACCGGAAGGGCAACGCATACCTCGAAGCGGCGAACGACGACGAGCGCGAGGCCGCCGAGGACGAGATCCAGTCGATCCTTCAGGGGCTTGAAGCGGGCGACGAGGCGACCTTCGAGCGGGTGAACGAGGTCGTCGAGCCGATGCTCGGTGGAATGGGATCGTCGCTCGAACGGCTGCCCGTGACGTACGACGAGTTCGTTCGTGAGACGCGGTTCATGCGCGACGGCTCGATGGACGAGATCGTCGAGCAGCTCAAAGACACCGAGAACGCGGTCTACGAGGAGGACGCGTGGCAGCTCGACCTCCCCGACTTCGAGAAGAAGCTCGTCTTCCTCCGTTCCGATGGGACGAGCCTCTACACCACCCGCGATCTCGCCCACCACGAGTGGAAGTTCGACAACTTCGATCACGCGGTCACGGTGCTCGGCGAGGACCACAAGCTCCAGGCCGAGCAGCTCCGGGGAGCGCTCGACCTGCTCGGCAACGACACCGACCAGCTCGAATCCGTGTACTACTCGTGGGTCAACCTTCCGGAGGGCGGCATGAGCACCCGCGCGGGCACCGGCGTCGATCTCGACGACCTGCTCGACGAGTCGATCGCCCGCGCGCGCGAAGAAGTCGAATCCAGACTCGACGACCGGATCCGAAACGACGACCTCACCGAGGACGATGTCGAGCGGATCGCCCGCCAGGTCGGCCTCGGCGCGGTCCGATACGACATCGTCTCCAAGCAGCCCACGAAGGCGATCACCTTCGAGTGGGATCGCGCGCTCGATTTCGAGGCCCAGTCCGCGCCGTACGTCCAGTACGTCCACGCCCGGACCTGCGGAATTTTGGACGAAGCGAACGACGTCCCGGCTCTCGACAGCGTGGATGCGAGCACGCTCACGACGCCCGAAGAGCGCGCGCTGCTCGACGTGATCGCTCGGTTCCCGGCCGTAATCGAGAGTGCGGCCGACGAGCTCGCCCCGCACGTGATCGCCACCTACACGAGAGAGTTCGCCGAACGGTTCAACGCCTTCTATCGGGAGTGTCCCGTGCTCGACGCCGAGGAGGAGACCCGGACGGCACGGCTGGCGCTGGTGGCCGGTGCGAGGACCACGATGGCGAACGCACTCGGCCTCCTCGGGGTGGCTGCACCCGAATCGATGTGAACTCACACGGAACGAATCGGCGCGACCGATGGCGGCTGGCTTTCGTCACAGTCCGTGCCAGCAGCCGCTGAGACGTCGGCCAGGGGTTCGCCGTCGCTGGCGAAGAGCGTCGTCGACTCGGCAAGCGTGTGGTGGTGGGCGTCTCGCACAGGAACAGGACGGTGCGCCACCATTCAAAAACTTTTTAACTGACTGGTTAGTCATTTCGGTAAGAGCTGACTGACCAGTCAGTATCATCGATCATGTCCGACACGACGACCGACGAGACCGCAGCAGAGATCATGGACGGGACCTACCGCGCGCTCTGTGAGCACGGCTACGCCGCCCTCCGGATGCAGGACATCGCCGACGAGACCACCAAGAGCAAGGCCGCCCTCCACTACCACTACGACAGCAAGCACGACCTGTTGCTGTCGTTTCTGGACCACCTGATCGCCGACTTCAGCGAAAAGCTGGGCGAGGCCGAAGGCGAGACTCCGCCGGACCGCTTGCGGGATTTCGTCGGGCAACGGCTCACCGCACGCGATCGGGAGGCCCACCAAGAGTTCCAGACCGCCATCCTCGAAATCAAGGCCCAGGCTCCCTACGAAACGGCCTATCGTGACCGCCTCGAACGCTTCGATGAGCATCTCCACGCGTTCCTGCGTACCATTCTGGCCGAGGGAGTCGCCGAGGGGTACTTCGACGCAGCCCTCGATCCCGATCGGATCGCGGATTTCTTCGTGACGACGATCGACGGGGCCGAGACCCGCCACGTCGCCGTCGAGCAGCCGATCGAGGACGCCCGTGAGTACCTGCTCGATCACATCGACGAGACGCTGGTGATCGGGCCCGAGGAGGTCACCGCGGAGTGAGCCTTCGAAGCATGCTGGGCGGGCTGTTCAAGTCCCGCGAGGAGTTCGATCTGACCGAGGGCGGCATCGGAAAGCCGCTGTTCTATCTCTCCTTGCCGATCATCGTCCAGAACCTCTTCCAGACCGCCTACAACCTCGGGGACACGTTCTGGCTCGGCCAGTTCGACACGACCGCGCTGGCCGCGATCAGCTTCGCGTTCCCGATGGTGTTCTTGTTGATCTCGCTCGCGCTCGGGCTCTCGGTGGCCGGCAGCGTGCTCGTCGCCCAACACACCGGAGCCGGACGGGAACGGAAAGCCGAACATGCCGCCTCACAGACGATCAGCTACGCGATAATCGCCTCGCTCGTCCTCGGCGTGATCGGCTACTTCTTCGTCGACGAGTTCCTCGTGGTGCTCGGTGCGGGGCCCGATATCGCGCCGCTGGTCGAGGAGTACATGCAGGTGTACTCGATCGGTCTCGTGGCCGTCTTCGGCTTCGCCGTGTTCATGGCGCTGATGCGTGGGTACGGCGACACGCTCACGCCGATGTACGTGATGGCGGGTTCGGTCGTCATCAACATCGTGCTCGACCCGATCCTCATCTTCGGCTTTCAGAACAACCCGCTGTTCGGGCTGCTCGGCGCTCGTGGCCTCGAAACGTGGCTGTTCGCCCTCACGAGCTACACCGGATCGGGGATCGGCGGGGCCGCGATCGCAACGGTGTTCGCCCGGGCGCTCGCGTTCGGGGTCGGCCTCGTCATCATGTTCCGGGGGAATCGTGGCGTCAAGATCCGACTGCGCCAGATGATTCCGGGTCGTTCGTTCGCGCGCAAAGCCGTCGATATCGGCGTTCCCGCCTCGGTCGAGGGGACGGCGCGCTCGCTGTCGATCAACCTGCTCCTGTTCCTGTCTCTTATACACATCTCTGAGCGG